>DATAJI010000351.1:0-2047 GCA_036262195.1 Solirubrobacteraceae bacterium | reverse complement strand
AGTCATGGGGGAGCGAATCAGACACCGTCTGGCGAGCTTAGCAGCGGTCTGTGCGGCGCTCGTGGCGTGCAGCGATCAGAGCGCCGCGATCTCCAAAGGCGGAGCGCTGAGCGGTGTCGTCACACCCGGGCGCAGCGAATCGACCATCAATGCGATGTAGCGCCGCCAGAGGTCGGGGCGAAGGCTGTGCGTCGGCGCGCAGGTGTTCGTCGCGGCCAGGATCAGCATCGCGACGTCGGCGCCCACGACATCGCTGCGCACATGGCCGCCGGCCTGGGCGCGCGTCAGCAGAGCCCCGAGCTCGCGTTCAAATGCGAGCTTCGCAGCGTGAAGCGCCGGCTGAGCCTCGCCAACGCGCATAGCCGCATCGAAGAACGAGCGATCAGCGGCGATCAGCTCCGCGGCGCGCTCCATCAACTCGGCGACCGCTCCGAGCGCTATCTCTCGCCGCGCGGCGATCTCGCCGACCAACTCACGCACCTGACCGAGCCGGTCGATGAGGACGGCGGCGACCAGATCCTCCTTGGTCGGAAAATGGCGGAACAGAGTCCCCTTCGCAACACCCGCGCGGCGGGCGATCTCCTCGGCCGGCACCTCAATCCCACGCTCTGCAAAGGCTGCCGCGGCAGCCTCGAGCAGCAGCCCCCGGTTACGCTGGGCGTCAGAGCGCCGCGCGAGCTCGGCAAATAGGGCGCTCATGCCGCGGAAGCTGCCGGGACCACGCCGTCGGCGGCAACTCCCTCGATGTGACCGCGTCGCAGGAACGTGACGAGCACGACGATCGCTGTGATCATGAATCCAGCAGCGACGATGAAGGCGATCCGGTAGCCGGAGACGGTCGCTATTGCCACGGCGTGCGCGGACGGATGGCGGGTACCCGCGAGCAGGCTGCTGGTGTGGGTCACCGCTAGCGTCGAGAGGATCGCCAGTCCGAGCGCGCCGCCAACCTGTTGGGCCGTGTTGAAGAGACCGGACGCAAGTCCCGAATCCTCACCCGAAACGCTCGAGACGCCGATCAGGGTGGCCGGGACGAACGCGATTCCGAGCCCGATCGCAAGCAGGGCAAACGACGGCAGCAGCGTTCCGACATACGTGCCATGGACGCTGACGCGGACCATCAACGCCAGACCGGCGGCCGCGAGCGCCATGCCGCTGATCGCCACCGAGCGGATCCCAAAGCGGGGGATCAGCTTCTGCGCGAGGCCAGCCCCGACACCGATCAACACCGCAACCGGGAGGAAGGCTAGGCCGGCCCCGATCGGGCTGTAGTGGAGGATGTCCTGGACGTAAAGCGTGCCGAAGAAGAAGTTCGCGAACATGCCAGCGGCGAGAAAGAGCATCGCGGCGTCACCGACCGAGAGCGCGCGTACACGGAAGATCGCGAGTCGCACGAGCGGCGCCTTGGTGCGCCGCTCGATCACGACGAAGGCACCCAGAAGAATCAGCGACAGCGCACCAAGGCCGAGCGTCTGCGCCGAGCCCCAGCCATGTGCCTCGGTCTCGACGATCGTGTAGATCAGCAGCGCGAGCCCGGAAGTGACGCTGAGGGCGCCGGCGATGTCGGTGCCCCCCGCAGCCCGCTCGCCACGCGAGTCCGGCACGAAACGCAGGGCGAGGAGGATCGCGCCGACGCCGATCGGGACGTTGACGAAGAAGATCCACGGCCACGAGAAGGCTTGGGTCAGGATGCCGCCTAGCAGCAGCCCTACCGCCGCCCCGCCCGCCGAGAGTCCCGCCCAGAGGCCGAGCGCCTTGCGCTGATCATCCGGATCGCTGAAGGTCGTGTCGACGATCGCGAGGCAGGCCGGCGCGACAAGTGCGGCGCCGAGCCCCTGGAGGGCACGTGACGCGATCAGCATCCCCGAGGAGGAGGCGAGCCCATTGAGCAGCGACGCGGCCGAGAACAGCGCCACGCCGGCGAAGAACAGCCGTCTCCGTCCGAACAGGTCGGCGGCCCGGCCGCCGAGCAGGAGGAAGCCGCCGAAGGCGAGCGTGTAAGCGTTGACGACCCACTGCAGGTTGCCCGTCGACATATGCAGGCTGCGCT
>DATAJI010000350.1:0-2361 GCA_036262195.1 Solirubrobacteraceae bacterium | reverse complement strand
GCAGACCTTCCACCAGCGCGAACTGGTTCGCATCGGATCGCCCAACGAGGTCCTCGAGTGGCGCGACACCTGGCGCGAGCGCGGCCTCGGACTGCTGCGCGGCCTCGGGCTCGCGGCTGACGTCGACCGTGCCGCTGACCCGTTTTTCGGGCGCGGCGGGCGGATGCTCGCCGCGAATCAGCGCAAGCAGGAGCTGAAGTACGAGCTGCTCGTCCAGATCGCCGGCCCCGAGCCGACGGCGGTGACGTCGTTCAACTACCACCAGGAGCATTTCGCCGCGAAGTACGGGCTCGCGCTCGAGGATGGCTCAACGGCCCACACGGCCTGCCTCGGCTTCGGCCAGGAGCGGATCACGCTGGCGCTGCTGCGCACGCACGGCTTCGAACCCTCGAGCTGGCCGGAGGAGGTTCGCAGGGAGCTGTGGCCGAGTTGACGACGGCACACCGGAGCACGGCGTACCGGAGTCTCTTTGGTCTCGAGGCAAGCACCTACGAGCCGCACGCGGTGCACGGCGCCGGACGCGCCTACCCCGAGACGAACTGCTACACGGACATCATCATCGAGCTGCTGCACGCTCGTGGCGACGAGCCGCTCGCGGCCCTTGGCTCCGTCGTGCGCAGCGACTTCGAGGGCGACCAGTTCACGTTCTTCAAGCCGCCGCCGGAGGACCTCGAGGCGCTCTACGGGATCGACATCCACGAGATGCAGCCCTACCGTCCGCTGCCGACACAGATCGCCGAGCAGATCGACGCCGGGCGAACGATCATCGTCGAGCTCGACTCGTTCCACCTGCCGGACACCGCGGCTACGGCCTACGGTCGCGCACACGTCAAGAGCTCGGCGATCGCCGAGGCGATCGATGCCGAGGAATGCTTCCTGCGCTACTTCCACAACGCCGGGCTCTACGAACTCGAGGGCGATGACTACCGCGGTGTGTTTCGCCTCGACGGCGAACCCTCGCCGGAGATCCTGCCGCCGTACACGGAGCTGGTCCGCTTCGACGCCGGCCCGCGGCTCGAAGGCGACGCTCTGCGGGCCGCCGCGCGCGAGCTGCTGCGGGGGCACCTCCGCCATCGCCCGCGCAGCGACCCGTTCACGCGATTTGGCGAGCAACTCGAGCGCGAGCTGCCAACGCTGCTGGCGGGCGACCTCGAGGCCTACCACGCCTACGCTTTCGCGTCGGTGCGAATGATCGGCGCAGCCTTCGAGCTGGCCTCAAGCCACGCCGGCTGGCTGCTCGGCGAGGACGCGGCGGAGTCGACCGAGGCGATGCAGGCGATCATCGACAACTGCAAGGTCCTCAGCTTCCGCCTGGCCCGCCGGCGCGAGTTCGAGCCGGCCCCGGTCATCGAAAGCCTCAGCGCCGCATGGTCGCGGGCTCTCGACACGCTGGCGGAGGTCCTCGGATAGCCATTCCGGAGACGCTGGCAACGGCGCGTGGCTGGCCGCCTCGTGTCAGCGTCGAAGGAAACGAGGTGACTGAGCTGGACTCGGGCTGGGCGCTCGCGGCATGCGAGCCTGGCGCGTGCGCCGATCCGAGCGGCATCGGCTCGCTCGAGTGGATTGACGCGCGCGTCCCCGGAACGGTCGCCGACGCGCTCCGCGACGCCGGGCTTTCGAGCGACGCGATCGACGAGCGGGACTGGTGGTTTCGCATGCGCTTCGAGGCGGCGCCCGCGCGTGAGGGCGAGGAGGTCGTACTGGTCCTCGACGGGCTCGCAACGATCGCCGAGGTCTACCTCAACGGTCTCTTTGTACTTGGCAGCGAGTCGATGTTCGCGCGCTCGCAGGTCGACGTCAGCGGCCAGCTCGCCGGCGCGAACGAGCTCGTCATCTGCTGTCGCGCACTGGCGCCGTTGCTGGCCGAGAGCCGCCGCCCGCGGCAGCGCTGGCGCCAACGGGTCGTGGCCGACGCGACGCTACGGTTCTATCGCACGATGCTGATCGGTCGTGCGGCCGGGTTTGCCCCCGGCCCGCCGGTCATCGGCCCGTGGCGTCCGGTGCGCATCGAACGGCGTATCCGGCTGGCTGTGGAGGCGATCGAGCTGCGCCCGCGGATCGAGGATGGCGTTGGCGTGCTCGCTGCAGCAATCGAGCTGCGAACGCTCGGAGGCGCGGCGCTCGACGCCCTCGAGCTCGAGCTGAGCGGCCACGGCGGTTCGCAGCGTGTGCAGCTTGACTGCCGTCGCTCGCGTGGCGGAGTGAGCGCGAGCGGGGAGCTCCGAGTTCCCGACCTCGCGCGCTGGTGGCCGCACACCCACGGCGACCCGGCGCTCTACGACGTCAAGATCACCGCCACGGTGGCAGGCGCAGCAGTGACGATCGACGCCGGTCGCGTCGGCTTTCGCGAGCTGGGGGGAG
>DATAJI010000349.1:0-4446 GCA_036262195.1 Solirubrobacteraceae bacterium | reverse complement strand
ATGCTCACCTCGCTGCTCGCAAGCCTCATCGTCCTCGCGGTCACGCTGGCGATCGTCGGTGAGTTGATCGAACGGCGAGCTCGCCGGCGCTGGTCCGTCCTCGGTCAGTACGTGCTATTCGCGTTTGTGCAAACCGTTCGCGCGACCTGGATCGGCGTCGTGGAGTTGAGCGGGCTCGGCTCCGTCGATGCCACCTCAACCGAAGGCCTGGAGGGTGGCGCGCGGAACGCACTCGACACCGAGCGGCTGTCACGCGCGGTGGCGGCGATGATCGCGTCGCCGCAGCGACGCGGCGAGATGTGCGAGCTGATCGTCGCGATCGGCGCGCAATCGCGATCTTTGATCACGAACTGGGCGCCGCTGATGGTCGATGCCGGCCCTTACGGTCCGCTGTTCGACCGCCACGTCGAGCTGCACAGCCTCGTCTCGTGGGTCGCTGAAACACTCGAGCCGGGCACGCCGGGCGAGTGGCTCCCGTCCCGGCACGAGATCCTCGTGCGATCGTCGGTGGCAACCGAGTACACGGCCATACGCGATGACGACTGGTTGGTCGCGCAACTAGTCAACGCTGCGCAGCTCGCGGTCGAGCTCGACTTCGAGTCGACCACGCTCGGCTTCAAGCTCGTCTCGCTAGCGTCTTGGACCGCGCGGCTAAGCCGCGTCAACCCTCTGGGGGTCGCGCTGGCCGAGCCTTCAACGGTTGCGTTCCCAGACGAGCTGTAGACCTTTGAGCGTCAGCAGCTCGTCGATTTCGTTGATCGACTCGGTGAAGCTCGGGACGATGTGGTGCGCAAGACCGCCGGTCGCGATCGCCGGCGCCTCGCCGCCAAGCTCGGCGCGGAGGCGCCCGACGATCCCGTCCACCTGCGCCGCGAAGCCGTAGACGATCCCCGAGCGCACCGCGTCGGCTGTCGTCTTCCCGATCAGCGATCGCGGCTCGCCGAGCTCGATCTCCGGAAGCTTGGCGGCGCGTGCGGTGAGCGCTTCGAGGGAGATCTCGATTCCGGGCGAGATGATCCCGCCGAGGTACTCGCCGTCGGCCGACACGACGTCGTAGGTGGTCGCGGTGCCGAAGTCGACGACGATGCAAGCGCTGCTGTAGCGCTCGTAGGCGGCAACGGCGTTGACGAGCCGGTCGGCACCGACCTCGCGTGGATTGTCGGTGCGGATGGCGATTCCAGTCTTTACCCCGGGACCGACGACGACCATCTCGTGGCCGAGGTAGCGCCGCGCCATCTGCGACCACTCGGGGCCGAGCTCGGGCACCGTCGAGGAGACGATCGACGCGTCGATCTGGGATAGCTCGAGGCCCCGCAGCGCGAGCAGGTTGCGCAGCGTCGCACCGAGCTCGTCCGACGTGGAGCCGCGCACGGTAGCGAAGCGCCAGCGCTCGAGCAGTTCGCCATCGAGCGCGGTCCCGAAATGGGTCTGCGTGTTTCCGACGTCGACGACGAGCAGCACGATGGAATTATCAGGGTCGGACGAGCGGGGGGCCAGCGAGCCGAACCCCCTCCTCGAACCCCAAGGCGAGGAGTGCCTCCGAAAGACGCTCGCCGGCAGGCGTGGCAAGCTCGAAGTCGAGCTCGAGCAGCGGGATCAGAACGAAGCGCCGGGTAAGCACCTGCTCGTGGGGAACACGCAAGCGCTGAGAGCGGTACTCGATGTCGCCGAGCAGCAGCACGTCGACGTCAATCGAGCGCGGCCCGTGACGCCGATCGGTCCCGCTGCGACCGAGCTCTTGCTCGAGGAGCTTGCAGGCTCCGAGCAGCGACTCCGGATCGAGCGCAGTTTGTACGCGCAGGCAGGCGTTGAGGAACGAGGGCTGGTCAGGGACCTCGCCGACCGGGTCGGTGTCGTAGGTCGAGGAGGAGGCGAGCACGTGGACCGCGTGGGAGGCGAGCCCGTCGACCGCACGTTGGAGATTGGCTCGCCGATCGCCGACGTTGCTACCGAGGCCGAGGTAGGCGATCGGCTCAAGGCTCACGGCGCTGTCTGATGCGTCGTCGCGCTCACCAGCAGTCCGGGTCACTGAGGTCCGGGAAGTCCATCGACGCGGCGACGTTGATCAGCATGCCCCGAGCGAAGAAGCGATACAGCTCGGCCCCGGTCGAGCCCGAAAGGCGCCCGACTTCGGAGCGGAGCAGTTGGAACCCGCGACGCGCCACGTCGCGGATTTCGGGGTCGGCGCAGGCCGCGTACAGCTGCATCTGCGAGAGCAGCAACTCGCGGTCGGTCAGCATCTCGCTGTAGGCTCGCCCCATCGACTCGAGCCGTTCGTTCGGCGTCGCGCCAGCTGCCGCGGCTACGAACGTCTCGAGCGTCCGTTCAAAGCAGCGCTCGCAGCAGGCGATGAAGAGCTGCTTTTTCGTTCCGAAAAGGCGGAACAGGTAGGCGTGAGAGATTCCGGCCCGCTGCGCGATCGCTTCCGTTGATGTGCCATGAAGCCCTCCGACGGCGAATTCGCTGATCGCCGCCGCGAGGAGCTCAGTGCGGCGCTTTGCGGCGGTACTGCGAGCGGTGGGTGGCGTCATCCAACAATTGTAAGTGGTGACTCACAATCGTCAACCACAGGGCGGCTCATTCCGGCAGCTCACGCCAGACCTCGACCGAGACCTCCTCGACCGGCAGCGGGATCGGCGGCTCCGGCTTTGCCGCCTTGACCCAGACCGCCTCGGCGCCGAAGTCCTCGATGATCCGGTCGGCAACGACCGTGCAGAGGCGCTCCAGCGTCTTGTAGTTGCGCTGCTGTGCGACGAGCGCCACGAGCTGGCAGACCTCGCCATAGTCGATCGTGTCCTCGATCCGGTCGGTCTCCGTGGCGTCCGACTCACCGACGTCGATGCGGATGTCGAACAGCAGGCGCTGGCCGACCTCACGCTCCGCGGCACTGACCCCGATATGCGTGAACAGCGAGAGGCCCGATATCTCGATTGTCACGACCGTCTGCATGCCGGCGTGGGAATCGAGCTCGTCGTCCACGTCAGAGTCGATGTCTAGCTCCTCGGCCTCATCGAGCTCGTCGGCGTCTTCGTCCATCTACCGCTGACCGTAGCAGCCGCGACCGCGAGCGCGTCGGCGACCGGGGCGACGTCGTGAACGCGGAACATGCTTGCTCCCCGCTCGAACGCCATCACGCACGTCGCGATCGTGCCGGGCAGCCTGTCGTCGTTCGGCTTTCCGGTTACGGCGCCGAGGAACGACTTGCGCGACGTTCCGATCAGCACCGGCAGTCCTAGCGCGACTATCTCCTCGAGCCGCGCAAGCAGCGCCAGGTTGTGCTCAACGCTCTTGCCGAACCCGATCCCCGGGTCGACCGTGATTCGCTCGCGGGCGATCCCGGCGGCCAGCGCGTATCCGACCCGCTGCTCGAGAAACTCGCGCACCTCCGCGACGACATCGTCGTAGTGCACGTCACGCTGCATGGTCCGCGGCTCGCCGCGCATATGCATCACGCAACAGTCGACCTCAAGCTCGGCGACGAGCGAGGCCAGCTCCGGCTCGGCACGAAAGGCGGTCACGTCGTTGACGAAGCTCGCCCCGGCCGTGATCGCAGCGCGAGCCACCGCCACCTTTGAGGTGTCGATCGAGATCGAAGCCTCGACGCCAGCGACGCGCAAACCGTCGAGAACCGGCACCACGCGGCGCAGCTCCTCGGCCTCGGACACGGGCTCGGCGCCGGGCCGCGTCGACTCGCCGCCAACGTCGATGTATGCGGCTCCCGCCCGTTCGAGCTCGAGACCATGGGCGACGGCCTCATTGGGCTCGACGTAGCGACCGCCGTCGGAGAACGAGTCGGGCGTTACATTGAGGATCCCGACGACGCGATAGGGCGGCGTGTTCACCCGCCGATCCTGGCAGGAACTCGGGAGCAGCGGCTTTCGCGCTTGGCGAAAGCCTGACGACCCCTTAGAGCGTTGGCTTGTCGGGGGTGTTGGCGCGGAGCTCGGCGGTTCCGCCGGCGAGGCCCGGGCGGCGGATCGGGCGCTTGGCCTCTGGCCGCGGGCGCTGCGGCTCGGTGGCAGCGTCGGCGGGAACGCGCGCGGCGGGCTCCTCCTCGTTGCCAAACGCCTGCTCCTCAGTGGCGCCGGACAGCAGCGCTTCGAACTGTTCCTTCTCGATCGTCTCGCGGCGCAGCAGGATGTCCGAGATCGCGTCGAGCCGCTCGCGGTGGTCGTTGAGGAGCTTGGTCGCACGCGTATGCGCGCCCTCGATGATCCGTCGCACCTCGTCGTCGATCTGGAGCGCGATCTCATCGGAGTAGTCGGGCTCGGTCGAGAACTCGCGTCCGAGGAACGGCTGGCCGTGGTCGTGGCCGAAGACGCGCGGACCAAGCTTCTCGCTCATGCCGAAGCGCATCACCATCTGCTTGGCGGTCGCCGTGACCTTCTCGAGGTCGTTGGACGCGCCGGTGGTGATCTCGCCGAACACGACCTCCTCGGCGGCGCG
>DATAJI010000348.1:0-2836 GCA_036262195.1 Solirubrobacteraceae bacterium | reverse complement strand
CCTTCAGCCACAGCGGCGAGCGGCCAACAGTCACGTCCTCGAACACGCGAGCGGTGAAACGCGGACAGAGGGCCGGGCACTCGACGGTGATCCGAACGCCACCGGCGTCACCGTCGGTGCTGCCTGGGTCATCAGACCACGGCGGCGGTGTGAGCGGGGCACCGGTGCTCGCGTGCGTCTCGCGAGCGATGCCGTAGACCGCGAGGCAGTCCGGCCGGTTCGGTGTGATCTCGAACTCGATCACGTCGGTGCCTGTCGGGACTAGCTCGCCGAGCGGCGTGCCGGGCCGAGCCGCATCGCTCAACACCAGGATCCCGCTGTGATCACCGCCCAGAGCGAGCTCGTCCTCGGAGAGGATCATGCCGTCACTGACGACGCCGCGGAGCTTTGCGGCCGTCAGCGTGCGCCCGTCGGGCAGAACGGCTCCCGGGCGGGCAACCGCGACGGTCTGCCCCTCAGCGACGTTCGGCGCCCCACAGACAATCGTCACCGGCTCAGGCTCGCCCACATCGACCTGACAGACGCGCAGCCGATCAGCATTCTCGTGCTGAGCAACGGAGCGGACGAAGCCGACCACATAGTGGTCGGGCTTCGGAGCACCGTAGTGAAAGCTCCGCTCATCCTTGGTGCCGGTCAGGGTGAGCCGTGCGGCGAGCGCCTCCGTGTCGAGCGGTGGGTCGCAATACTCCCGCAGCCATTCGGTCGGGACCAGCATCAACGCGCTCCGAATTGGCTCAGGAAGCGCAGGTCGCCTTCGAAGTAGAGGCGCAGGTCCGGGACGCCGTGGCGGAGCATTGCGATCCGCTCGATTCCCATGCCGAAGGCGAAGCCGGTGACGCTCTCGGGGTCGTAGCCGTAGTCCTTGACGTAGGCGAAGACGTTCGGATCGACCATCCCGGCACCGAGCACCTCGAGCCAGCCCGACCCCTTGCAGAGCGGGCAGCGCGAGCCGTCGCGCAGGTAGCCGGAGGCGCAGTTGAAGCAGGAGACGTCGACCTCGACGCTTGGCTCGGTAAACGGGAAGAAGTGCGGGCGCAGCAGAACCTCGCGCTCTTCGCCGAAGATCTGGCGTGCAAACGCGAGCAGCGTCCCCTTGAGGTCGGCGAGCGTCACCCCGTCGTCCACCGCAAGCCCCTCGATCTGGTGGAACTGTGGCGTGTGCGTGGCGTCGTTGTCGGGCCGGTAGACGCGGCCCGGGGCGATCACGTAGAGCGGCGGCGGCTGGGCGATCATCGCGCGCACCTGGACCGGCGAGGTGTGCACGCGCAGCACCGTTTCGTCGTCGACGTAGAACGTGTCCGTTCGCGCCCGCGAGGGATGCGTCAAGTCGGTATTGAGCGCGTCGAAGTTGTACTCGACCTGCTCGATCTCCGGGCCCTCGGCGATCGAGAAGCCGAGGCCAAGGAAAACATCCTCGATGTCGCGACGGGTCTGGGTGATCAGGTGTAGGTGGCCGGTCGGGGCTGGAGGACTGCCGGGCAGGCTGATATCGACGGCGTCACTCGGACCGTCGAACCTGCCAGCGGAAAGCTCCTCTGCGCGGGAGCCGATCAGCGTCTCGAGCTGCTTGCGCGCTTGGTTTGCCGCGGAGCCGACTGCTCCGCGCTGGGTGGGGTCGAGCTGTCCGACCGTTCTGAGCAGCATCGGGAGCTCACTTTTCCGCCCCAGGTAGTGAAGGCGCAGCTCTTCGAGCTGCTTGGGGTCGCCCGCGCCTGCGATCGCCGCCGCGGCTTCACGCTGAAGCTCAGCGATACGGTCGAGTGCGCCGGCAGCGCCGCCAGCCCCACCGCTTGCACTCGCGCCGTGTGCGGTAGTCATCTGGAGGCCATCCTAGTTGCCTCGTACAACGCCACCGTGGCGGCCATCGCGGCGTTCAGGGACTCGCCCCCGGCCTGCGCGATCGCACGCACCTCATCGCAGGCCCCGAGCACCTCCGCGGGGAGCCCGGCCCGTTCGCCGCCCACGAGCAGCGTGGTCGCGGTCAGCGGCCCGCGCAGTGGCGAATGATGTCCCGGCGCCAACGCGATCACGCGCCCAGGCAACTCGGCGATGCTCTCCACGCGCGCCAGCCGGATCGAGAAAATCGCTCCCATCGACGCGCGCACTGCCTTCGGGCCATACGGATCGGCACAGTCTGGCCCGAACGCGACCGACGCCGCACCAAACGCGTGCGCGGCGCGAACTATCGTCCCAACGTTCCCGGGGTCCCCGACACCCCATAGCGCCAGCGCGAGCGGACCGCTGACCGCCCCCCAAGCTTGTTCATAGACGCCGAGCACGCGCGTACCGGAGCCCAGCCGTGAGGCCTGGCTGAGGACCTCGCTCGACGCCTCCACGAAGTTTGCGCGGCCGCGCGCGAGACCCGGAGCGCAGAGCGCGTAGAGCGGCTCCCTCCCGGCGGCGTGAGCCGCCTCATAAAGATCCTCGCCCTCGGCGACGAAGCGGCCGGTTTTTGCGCGCACGCTCGCGCGACCGAGCTTGCGGATCTCCTTGATGTGCTGGTTCGTGTTCGAAGTGATCGTCATCGGGGCATAAAAAAGGCGCCTGTGTCGGCGCCCGGGAGGTAATGCGGTCGGCGTCCTTGCTCAGGCAGCCGCCGCCTCGCGGGCAGCATCGACGAATCGGCGGAACGTCTCGGGGTCACGCACAGCGATGTCGGCGAGGACCTTGCGGTCGAGCTCGATCTCGGCCAGCTGCAGGCCATGAATCAGCTGCGAGTAGGACATGCCGTTCTCGCGCGCGGCGGCGTTGATGCGCGTGATCCAGAGCCGGCGGAAGTCGCGCTTGCGGTTGCGCCGATCGCGGTAGGCGTAGGCGTCCGCCTTCATCAGCGCTT
>DATAJI010000347.1:0-10373 GCA_036262195.1 Solirubrobacteraceae bacterium | reverse complement strand
GCTCGGCGGGCTCGACAGCAGCAACGACGCGACCAGCGGTGTCGCCACCGTTGACTCGAGCCAGACCACGGTCGTCGGCGAGTTGCCGGTATCGCTGTTCGCGGCTGCCGCCGTAACGGTCGGCGGAACCGAGTACCTCTTCGGTGGCGCCGAGGGGACGGCCAAAGCGCCCACGCCGGAACCCAACATCTACAGCTACGCGGTCTCCGGCGCCGGCACGATCGCCGAGGACGGCAAGCTCTCGAGCGCGAACTACGGCCTCAGCGCCACAGTCCTTGGCCACACCGTCTATCTGGTCGGTGGCGACAGCGGTTCGGCGACGCTCGACGCGATCCTCACCTGGACGCCGGGCGCAGCGAGCCCGGTCCCCGTCGGCCACCTGCCGGTCGCTCTGCGCTATGCCGCGGTCGCCGCCGTCGGCCAGCAGCTCGTGATCGCCGGCGGCCTGCTCGCCAGCGGCCAGGCAAGCAACGCGATTTTCGTCTTCGACGCCGCGACGCACAAGGTCCACGAGTTGAAAGCGAAGCTGCCGGCGGGTCTCTTCTCGGCGTCCGGTGTGACGCTCGGAAATCTCGCCTATGTGCTCGGCGGAGCGAAGGTAAGCGGCGTCGCATCGGCCTCCACGGCGGTCCCCGTGAGCACGATCTACTCGATCGACCCGGCGACCGGGGAGCTGGCAACCGCGGGAAGTCTGCAATATCCGCTTGCCGAGGAATCCGCGACGGTCGTGGGGGAGACGATCTATGTCGCCGGAGGCCTCAGTAACGGCGATGCGGTGGTCGCCTATGTTGGGACGCTGACGGCTCCTAAAGTCGCGACAAAGACAAAGTCCAAGACACACTGAGCGATGGCTGACGACGACGACATCACACCACCCGGCGGCGAATGGCCGCCATCGGAGGAGCACGCCCCGGAAGGCGAGGGCGGCTCGCCGACGCCGGCGGAGGACGAGGACGAGGGCGCGCGTTGGGGTGAGCAGGAGAGCACCTTGCGCGAGGAGGACACGCTTCCGGCCGAGGACCGCTCGCAACGCGACCACGACGAGGAGGACTCGGGGCAGGCAGACGAGGGCGACGGCCTGCCGCCGACCGGCGTTCACGAGGTCGTGTTTCGTGACGAAGCCGATGAGGAACGGCTCGCCGAGCAAATCCCGTCGTTCGAGGAGTACCGCCGGCTCCGCGAGGCTGGGGCGTCGGGCCAGGGCGCTGGCGGCGAGACGGACAGCGAGGACGTATCCGAGGGGGAACCGAGCGCGGAGGAGGCGGAGCGGGTATCCGGCGCTGGCGAGGCGGACGAGATGCCTGACGGTGACGCGGAGGGTCATCCGGGGGACACGCGCGGCGATACGGGGCTCCACGACGACGCGGTCGACGGAGGCGACACGCTTGATGGAGCCGAGCCGCTCGAAGGCGTGTCGCTGCCCGAGGATGACGAGGCCGACGGCTTCGCTGGTGAGCACGGCTATGAGGAGGAGCTGGCGCGCGAAGCCGCGGACGTCTTCCCGACGGGCTACGAGCACACCGCTGAGGAGATCCACCGGCGCCGCCTCGAGGCCCATCGCCGTCACCGCCGGAACGGGCGGATCCGGCTGCTGATCATGATCGCCGCGCTGGCGCTGATCGTCTTCGTCGTCGTGCACGAGGCTGGCGGTGGCAGCGCCCCGCCCAAGCCGCCACCGAAGGGGCCGATAACGCCGACGTCAACCGTGAGCGGCAAGGGCTTCCTGCAGAAGGGCTTGGCTGCGGATGCGCTGCCGGGGAACCTGTTGATCTCGGATTGGGGATCGCGCAAGCTGCTCGTGATCTCGCCGAAAGGCCAGATCGTCTGGCAGTACCAGCAGACGAGCCCGGTCCTGAAGCCGTTCAACCCCGACTATGCGTTCTTCACGCCGTCGGGCAAGCAGATCGTGATCAGCGAGGAGGGCAATTCGCGCATCGACGTGCTCACGGTCAAGGACAAGCAGATCGTCTACCACTACGGTCACTACGGCCAGCAGGGCGCGAGCAAGAACTACCTGCGCGATCCCTCGAACGCGCTCGAGGAGGGCAGCGAGATCGTGATCAGCGATCAACGCAATTGCCGCGTGATCGCCGTGACGCCGCCGTTCCACACCGTCGTCAAGAGCATCGGCCGGACGGGCCTCTGTAAGCACGCGCCACCGCGCGAGCTTGACAGCCCGGCGAGCGCGTTCCCGATGAGCGACGGTGGCACGGTCATCACCGAGACTGGCGCCGCGCATGTTGACCTGCTGGACGCGGCGGGCAAGCTCACGCGCTCCTTCAAGGTTCCGGGCTTCAAGCTGCCGGAGAGCGTCAACGAGACCGATACGGGCGATCTCGTCGCCGTCGATCACATGCACCCGGGGGCAGTCGAGATCTTCACCACCACCGGCAAGGTGCTCTGGCGCTATCGCGTGCGGAGCGGAGCCGGCGAGCTACGCGACCCAGCGGTCGCCTACGTCCTGCCGGACAACAACGTGATCGTCAGCGACGAGTACCACGACCGCGTGATCGTCATCGATCGCAAGACAAAGAAGATCATCTGGCAGTACGGCCGCACTGGCGTTCCTGGCGGCGGGAACGGGTATCTCGACGTGCCGGTCGGGCTTGACTTCGTCTCGCCCCATTCGCTGCTCGATCACTACCCGGCCGCCAAGCCGCCGCGCTGATCACTCGCCCGCCGCGGTGTCTTTGCGGACCGAGGCTGCTTGGGGGCGGACGGTCCTTTGGAACGGGGCGGCCGGTTCTCGATGCCCGCGACGCCGGCGAGCCCGCCAAGCGCGAGCAGCGCTGCGGCGATCACGACTGCGACATGGAAGCTCCCGACTGAGGCTGCTCTAGCCGCTTCGAGCAACGCGTGGGCTTGAGCCGGCGGGAGGTGTGCGACCGACGGTCGTCCCAACACGATGTGCTTTGCGGCGAGCTCCGCGGCGCGCGCCGGCGCGCCGAGCTTCACACCGGCAAGCCTGCTGTCCAGCGACGCAGCGAACGTGCCGGCAAGGACTGAACCGACGGCCGCCGTGCCGACCAGCGCGGCGACTCGGGCGATGGCGTTGTTCACGGCAGAGGCAATGCCTGCCTGGTGCGTATCGATGTCCGACAGCACCGTCGCCGTCAGCGGGGCGACGGTCATCGACAGTCCCAGCCCGAAGACGATGATCGCCGGCAGCAGGTCGGCGAGATAGCTCGGGCGGGCGCCGACTCGCAGCAGGAGAAGCAGGCCGCACGCTCCGATCAGCGGCCCCGCACCCATGAAGCCGCGTGGCCCAAGCCGGCCGGCAAGCGCGCCGAAGGCGCGCGAGCAGGCGAACATCACGACGGTCGTCGGAAACAGCGCCAGCCCGCTGTTCAGCGGCGAATAGCCGGCAACCTGCTGCAGGAAGAGAACGAGGAACAGGATCAGCACCGCCAGGCCCGCGTAGACGAGCAGCGTCTCCGCGTTGGCGACCGCGAAGTTACGCCGCGAGAACAGGCCGAGCGGCAGCATCGGATCGCCGGCGCGGCGTTCCGCGATGACGAACGAGCACAGCGCCAATCCCCCACCGCAGAGCGGGATCAGCACAGCGGGACTGCCCCAGCCGAGACGCGTCTCCTCGATCAGTGCGAAGACGGCGCCACCCAGCCCGAGCACACACAGCAGCCCGCCGCGCAGGTCGACGCTGCGACGCGTCTTCGTAGGGATCGCGAGCGGAATGACGCGCAGGATGAGGCCGAGGCAGATCGCGACGAACGGGACGTTGATGAAGAAGAGCCAGCGCCAGGACGCGACGGCGAGGAGCGCCCCGCCGGCGAGCGGCCCGACCACCGTGGCGATCGTCGTGAAGGCCGTCCAAGTCCCGACGGCGCGGCCGCGCTCCTCCTCGGGAAAGGTTGCGACGATCACCGCGAGCGACGAGGGCACCAGCAGAGCGCCGGCGACTCCCTGGAGCGCCCGGCACGCGACGAGCACCCCGATCGATGGAGAGAGCCCGCAGAGAATCGACGCGACGCCGAAGCCGAAGACTCCGAGCGGGAACACCCGGCGGGCACCAAAGATGTCCTCGAGCGAGCCGCCGATCAGAATCAGCGAGCCGAGCGTCAGGAGATACGCGTTGACGATCCACTGCTGGCCCGCTAGCCCGCCGCCGAGGCTACGCTGGATCGTCGGCAGCGCGATGTTGACGATCGTCGAGTCGAGTACGCCGATGCCGGACGCGATGATGCACGCGAGCAGGGTCGCCTGCTTCAAGCGCGCCGTAGCGCCGCCGGTCAGCGACCACCCCACGACCGGCGATCTTATTGGCACCCGCCGGATTGCTACTCGTCGGCGGGAATCCGCGTCAGCGCATCGCCGAGCACAGTTCGGCAGGTGCCCGCCTTCCTCGCCGGTAGCGCGCATGTCGCGGTGAACGCGTAACCGTTGAAGCCTTTGCTCGCCGCCACGAACACCACGAGACCCCGGGCGGGGTCAGAGCCACCGGACGGCCGCCCGTCGCCGCGGACGCTTGGCGGGTCGCTGAAATCGACCGTGTGCGAGTTGACCGTTGCGATGCGCTCCTCTCGAGGCCTGTGCTGGGGACAGCGCACGCCGGCCGGTAGCTGACGCGCGGCGGGCGCGAACAGCGAGCAGGCGAGCGACGCCGCCGTACCGTACGTGTCGGCGAAGTTCGCGCTGATCGCTGGCTGGCGGACGTCGCTCGTGCTGCCAGCCGTGACCGCCATGCTGGCCGAGCCGTCGGCGCCGACGAGCGCGTGACAATTCCAGCCACGCGGCGCCAGCAGCACGAGCACGCCGTTCGAGTAGGCGCTCAGCCCAGCCGTCTCGCTGCTGGCGGCCGACACGCCCAGGCGCGCCGGTAGACGTGGTGGCGACTGGCGGATGCCGTAGCTCGTCGGGCAGTGGGTGACCGAAACCTCGCTGCCGGAACTCGTTGCGTTCGTACTCGAGGCCGCGACGAGGATCGTGAACAGCACCAGCGACCCTCCGCAAATGCGTCGACGCATCACCGCTGAGCCTACCGCGACGAACCGCACTCTTCTCGCGGACGAGCTGTGTTCGCAACAATCGCTGTGTGACGCAGCCGAACGTCGATAGTGCTCCTGGCCCCTCTCGCGGTGGCGAGAGCCGCAGCGTGGTCGTGCTGATGGCGACGACGTTCACCGCTGCGCTCTGCGTGGTGGTCGTCGCGGCTATTGCCAGCGGGACATTCGGCGGCGTTACGCGGGTGTTACCTGTTACCGCCGTAAGCGATCCGCTAGTCACGCGCGTCGACACGGAGCTAGTCGATATCAACACGGTGATCGGGGACGGTCAGGGCGCCGCGGCCGGGACGGGCATGGTGCTGACGCCGACCGGACTCGTGCTCACCAACAACCACGTGATCGCGCAGGCGACCAGCGTCGAGGCCGTCGACGTCGGTAGCCACCAGACCTACGCCGCTCGCGTTCTCGGCTACGACGAGCGTCGCGATGTCGCCGTGATCCAACTCGAGGGAGCCTCCGGGCTGCCGACGGTGACGCTGGGAGATTCATCGCACGTTGGCGTTGGCGGGCAGGTCGTGACGATTGGCAACGCCGGCGGGATCGGCGGAACGCCGGCGGCGCGTAGTGGGACCGTGCTCGGCCTGAACCGGGCGATACTCGTCTCCGACGACTTCGACGGTAGCTCCGAGCACCTCAGTCAGCTGATCCAGATTCACGGCGACCTGCAGCCGGGCGACTCCGGCGGTCCGCTGGTGGACGGCGCGGGTGCGGTGATCGGTATGGACACGGCGGCGTCCACGGGCTTCGAACTGCACGGCCAGACGACAGGCCAGGGGTTTGCGATCGAGATCGACACCGTGAAGCGGATCGCTGCGCAGATCCGCGCCGGCGAAGCGTCGAGCACGGTCCACATCGGGCCGACCGCGTTTATTGGCGTTGACGTCAACGCGGCGGCGCAGAACGTTGACGGCGCAGCGGTCGCCGGGACGCTCCCGGGGAGCGCAGCCGCGAACGTCGGGCTGGGCGATGGTGACGTGATCACCGCGCTCGGCGCGCGCAGCGTGTCGTCGTCGAACGCGCTGACCGAGGCGCTGGTGCGCTACAGGCCGGGCCAGCGGGTCACGCTGACCTGGCTCGACTCAGGAGGCGTCAGGCACAGCGCCTTGATCACGCTTGGCACGGGTCCAGCTGCGTAGGCTTGCCGCTTGGCAGTCCTGCGCTCATGCCAGCGGGGTGGCGGCTGTCGCGACATCGATCGGATAGCGGCGCCGCGCGCGGGCGAGGAACACGCCAGCCGCGGCGAGCGTCGCGAGCATGATCAGGAAGGTGATCTCGAGCCCGTTGCCCTCGCTCGCCTTCGTCGCGACGTTCACCAGGTGGTGCGTGCCGACGCTCTGTTGCGGCGTGAAGCCCGCGATCAGATCGGTCACGCCGCCAAAGATCAACGGGGCAAACGCTTGCGAGACCGAACGCAGGAACGAGCGTACGCTCTCGGCCCGTCCCCATAGGCGCGCCGGAATGATGTCGAGGCGCGCCGCGTCGAGCGGCGGGTTCGCGGCGGACAGCAGCGCAGCGCCGCCGACATCGAACCAGATCGCGCCCTGCAGGGTACTCGCGAGGATCCCCGGGATCAGCAGCGCGGCAGCGCCGAGGTAGCAGGCTGCGGGAATCAGGACGCGTGCCTCGATAAAGCCGCGCCGGACGAGGATGTCGCTGACGCGACCGCTCGCGAGGGTGCCGATCAGAGCGCCGATCACGAGCAGTATCAGCACGAGCTCGGCGCTCCCAAGGCCCACGCGGTAGTGGTCCTCGACGAACAGCAGCACGAAAGTCGTCAGGCCAGCGAAGTAGAAGTAACCCAGCGACGAGCCGAGGATCAGCATCACGTTGCTCGGGATGCTGAGGACGTAGCGAATCGCCCCGCCGAGGCCCATCCGCACGGGATCCTCGCGCAGCACAAGATTCTCGTCTGCGGTCACGCCGCGCTTGCGCACGGCTGCTTGCGCGAGTTCTTCGCTATCGCCACCGGCGCTTTGAGCCGTCTCGGGATACGGTTCTGCTGCCCGCAAGCGGACTGCGGCGAGCGCCTCATGGAGGTCGGTAACGCCAGGCTCGAGGTGACTCTGGCCGCCCCGGAGCGGCTCGGGCACCGTGCGCCACAGCGCTCGTGCGAGGAAGAACCCGGGGATCGCCATCAGCACGAACGTTGCGTGCCAGGAGATGACGCTCGCAACAGTGCCACTGACGATGAATCCGGCCGCCGTCCCAGCGACCTCACCGGCAAGGATGTAGGAGTAGACCCGGCCGCGCTCGCTCGCCGGAAAGTAATCGCCGGTCAGCGACGCGATCGCCGGGCCGGCGGTGGCACTCGCCGCGCCGAGCGCGAGACGAGTCAACAACAGCGTTCCATAGCTACCGGCGAATGCGCTCGCGAGCGACGCCATGCTCCAGAGGACGATGCTGGCCGACAGCAGCGGGATTCGCTTGACGCGATCGACGAGCATTCCCACGGGCGCGACGAAGACCGCCCCGACCAGGAGGGCGACGGTGCTGAGCAGGCCGATCTCGGCGAAGTTGATATGCAGCGCGCTCTTGAGCTCCGGTGCGATCGCGCCGACGGTCGCGGCGTCGGCAGTCGCGAGGGCAAGCACGGCGCCGAACAGCGCGATCACTCGTGCGCGTGCGGGGCCCCCGACGTGTTGCACGACATGCCCGCGGACGAAGCGGCCCGCTTGACCGACTGCGCGAAACGTCGAGCGCCCGGCGCGCCGCCCCGTCTCACCGCTGCTCATCGGGCTCCCACGCGTCCATCAGACACAATCATCGCGCTCGGACGGTTTGCACGCGCACGATCGGTGCGCGCCGGCGAATCCGAGACGCTAGCCGACGCTGTATGTCGCCAAACGCAGCTGCAGATCGTGTGGCTGCGAGGCGTAGCGCAGCGCGTCGTCGACCGAGACATCGCCGGACTGTACGGCGGCGTAGAGCGCCTGATCGAAGGTCTGCATGCCGTAGTACTCGCCCTGGGCAAGAACGTCGGCGAGGTCGCGTTCGTGTCCTGGGTTGCGGATGAACTCGTGCACGCGCCCGGTCATCGTCAGGACCTCGGTGATCGCGACACGGCCGTTGCCGTCGCTGTGCGGGACCAAGCGCTGCGAGACGATGCCCTTGAGCGTCGAGGCAAGCATCGCGCGCGCCTGCGGATGGTGGTCAGCGGTGAAGAAGTCGAGGATCCTCGTGATCGTCTCCGGGGCGTCGAGCGTGTGCAGCGTCGAGAGCACGAGATGACCGGTCTCGGCGGCGGCGAGCGCCGTGCGCACGGTCGCCTCGTCGCGCATCTCCCCGATCAGGATCACGTCCGGGTCTTGGCGCAGCACGCGGCGCAGAGCGACCTCGAAAGAGTCGGTATCGCTGCCGACCTCCCGCTGGTCGATCACCGACTGCTTGTCGCGGTAGACGAACTCGATCGGATCCTCGATCGTCACGACGTGGCGGAAGGCTGTGTTGTTCATGTGCTCGATCATCGCTGCGAGGGTCGTCGATTTGCCGCATCCGGTCGTTCCTGTCACAAGCACGATCCCTCGCTCCTCCTCGGCGAGGCGGCGTACGACGTCGGGCAGGCCGAGTTCCTGCAGCGAGCGGATCTGATCGCCGACCAAGCGGAATACGAGCGACACATATCCGCGCTGCATGAATGCATTGACCCGGAAGCGGGTTAGCGGCTCGGGCAGTGTGTACGCGAAGTCGACTTCGTGCTCGGTGTCGAACTCGTGCATGCGCGCCTGCGGCAGAACCGTTTGCAGAATCGCGAGCGTGTCGGCGTCGGTCAGGTCGGGCATCGCCATGTCGACCCAGCGCAGCTCCCCATGCACCCGCATCACCGGCCGGCTGCCGACCTTGACGCAGAGGTCGGATCCCTCCGCGACAATCAGCGCCTTCAAAAGGCTGGTCAGGTCGACCGTCTGGCGTGCGGTGTTTTCGCTCACTTAGCGAGGATACCCGCGCGTTTGGGCAATTCGCGGGCCATCTGGACGATCGGCAGCCGTCGTCGGCTCTTGAGCGCGCCTAGATCACCTCGAATTAGCGACGTGGCAGTACGCGTCGGTTGGGGCGAGCGCTAGCCGGTCGCGCCGAGCACGGCCGTGATGTGGGCCGTCATCGTGCGCGCCAGGGCGATCGACACCGCGTCGGCCAGGTCGGGCCTGGCCGCGACTACCATGTTGACGACCACGTCGTCGATGCGCCAGACCAGCTGATCCGCGACGATCGTCGTGGGCTTGGTCCGGACACTGACCGACTCGAACTGCGACTGCTGGCCGATGCCGATGCTGTGGAGCTTGCCGAAATTGGCGTCCTTCAGCGTGAACTGCGGGGGCGGGGTCGGGTTGTTGTCCGCAGGCCCCGTCCACAGATCGAAAAGCAAGTCCGTCCGCACGCGCGCCACAGCTGTCAGCTGCGCCTCGCGTCTACAGGAGCTTCAGGCCGGCTGGAGCGCGGGCTCGAGCTCGGACGCGCTGGCTTCGATGGTTTCGGGGACGGTGACGATCAGGCGGCCGTCGCGGTTCAAGACGCCGCGCGCGTTGATCACCGTGAGGCCGACAATCTGCTGTGTGCCCGGCGCGAAGCGCAGGACGTGTCCCTCGGGCGTCTCTTCGCCCTCGGCGGACTGGGGAGGACCAACGTGCAGGTAGAGGACATCCCCGTCCGCGTCGTAATCGGCATGGTCGAAAACGAGCTGCCCGATCTTGATGTTCACGGTGTCCATGTTCTCGGATCCTTGCGGTTGGCAAACGCGGTGATGATCCGCGCGGGCTCCTGCTCATAGCTTACGACCGCGACCAGCCAGCGACTGGGACCGACGTCGCGGCCGGTAGCAGCGTGTTCGCTCCGCGACCGGATCGGGCTCGACGTGATCGGGCTGCGCGACCGTCTCGAGGAGAACGTCGAGGTGTCCAGTCATCTCCGGATGGTCTCGGACGATCTTCTCGTTCCACACTCTTGCGAGCAGAACGACCTCGCGACCGCTCGCGTCGACGACGCTGGCAACGACCGCATCCTCGCTCGGCACGGCAAGCAGGCTGTCGCACGCATCGGACGCCTCGTCAGGCCGCGTCGCTGCCCCTTCTGGCCTCCTGAAACGCCCAAAAGCTCGTGCAGACGATCCTTGGGACATATGACCCGGTCGAGAGTGCTCCTTCTCGTCCTGAGCATGCGTCTCGTGTCGGGCCGGCTACATGCCTGCTTCTGGCGATCTTGAGGTTCGTCGGCCGTTGACTCGAGCCGCTTGGCGCTCGCTCCGGTCAGGGGGTGATGCCGTGGATGTCCAGCTCGCCTACTAGTTCGGGGTCGTTGAACACGTAGATCGCGACCGCGCGGTCGCGAATCACGGTGAATGCGAGCACGGCGAACGGT
>DATAJI010000346.1:0-2922 GCA_036262195.1 Solirubrobacteraceae bacterium | reverse complement strand
GCCGCTGCCCGCCGCCGCAGTTCCAGCGACGCCCGTACGCGACGAGATGCCAGGCGGACCGGTTGCCCCCGAGACGCTCCGTGACGGCTACTACACGCGGCCGCCGCGGACTCCGCGCGGGCGGCGACGCATCGCCCCGCGAATGCCGGTCGTCGGCTCGACCCGATCCGGGCGCACCGGCCGCCGGCGCGGCGCTCGGATCGGCGTGCTGCTGGCGGTGCTTGCCACGGTTAGTGTCGTCGCGCTCGGCTTGCTGCTGGCGGCGCAGGCCATCTACTTCGTCGGTGCCAATCGTGCGGGGCAGGTGACGATCTACAACGGCCTGCCGTTCAGTCTGCCGCTCGGACTGAACCTCTACACCGAGTACTTCGTTTCCGGGGTGACGACCGCGGAGCTCAGCCGATTCGAGCGCAAGCGCCTGTTCAACGACGAGCTGCGCTCTCAGGCCGGCGCCTCGGGTCTCGTCCGCGCGCTCGAGCTCGACCAGGTTCAGGGGCAGTGAATCGACCGATCGCTCGCCTCTTCGTCCTCGTGCTCGTCATGTTCGGGGCGCTGGTCGCCTACACCTCGCGTTGGTCCGTGTTCGACGCCTCCGCGCT
This sequence comes from Solirubrobacteraceae bacterium, assembly GCA_036262195.1. Lineage (GTDB taxonomy): Bacteria > Actinomycetota > Thermoleophilia > Solirubrobacterales > Solirubrobacteraceae > Palsa-513. The sequence continues at coordinate 2,323 of DATAJI010000346.1, read as the reverse complement.
CCAGGACAACAAGCTCAACGCGCGAACGCTGCTCGAGACGCAGAACATCCAGCGCGGCACGATCTATGCGGCCGACAGCTCCGTGATCGCCGACGCTGTTCGCGGGAGCGAGGGTATCTACGTGCGCCGGTACCCGTTTGGATCCCTGTTCGCCGTTCCGGTCGGGTACTCGTTTCCCGACGAGGGATCGGTCGGGCTCGAGGCCTACGACGGCAGCCTCCTCGCCGGCACGCCGCTCGATCACGAATCGATCGTCGATCAACTCGAGGGCCATCAGTCCGGTGGCGACAGCGTTTACACAACGCTCGATCCGTCGGCCCAGCAGGTGGCGCTCCAGGCGCTCGAGGCCAGGGGCCACACCGGCGCGGTCGTGGCGATAACGCCAAGCAGCGGGGCGATCCGGGTGTTCGCGACTAACCCGACCTTCAACCCCAGCCTGATTCCGCGGGCTAGCTACCGGAGGTCGCTGCTCACTGACTCTCGCGGACCCGAGTTCGACCGTGTGACCCAGGCGCAGGACTATCCGGGCTCGATTCAGAAGGTTGTCACCGCGGTCGCCGCGATCGACAGCGGCAAGTTTACGCCGGAGACGCTCGTCAATGGCAACTCCCCCCAGACCTTCGAGGGCATCCCGCTCCACAACGACGGCGACATGAGCTACGGGAACATCACATTGACCGATGCCCTGACGCAGTCGGTCAACACGGTCTACGCCAACGTCGCGCAGGACCTCGGCCCGACGATCCTCGCGAAGTACATGAGCAGGCTGGGCTACTATCGGGACCCGCCGATCGATCTGCCCAGCGACGAGCTCGCGCCGAGCGGCGTGCGCGACAACAAAGGTAACCTCGTCCCGGTTGCCGACTCAGACGTGCCGCTCGTCGGCATCGGTGAGGGCGAGCTCGACGTCACGCCGCTGCAGATGGTCATGGTTGCCGCGGCCGTCGCCAACGGCGGGAAGCTGATGCGCCCGTACCTGACACAGAAGGTTGTCAACGCCGACGGCGTGACCGTGCAGCGGACCACGCCATCGCTGTTCAGCACGGTGATGAAGCCATCGACCGCGACCGCCGTGACCACGATGATGGAAGGCGTGGTACAGGATGGAACAGCCGAGCACGCGCTGGCCGGCTTCAACATCACGCCGATCGCCGGCAAGACCGGCACCGCCGAGCTCGGCAACAGCACCAACTCACCCAACGACGCATGGTTCATCGCATTCGCGCCGGGCAAGGACATCGCAGTCGCCGTCGTCGTCGAGAAGACCTACGACTACGGCGCCTCGGCTGCGGCCCCGATCGCCAGGGACGTCTTAGAGTCCCTTGTGGGAGCTAGCGGCTGATGTTTCAGATAACAGCGGGCACGATCATCGACGAGCGCTACCGCGTCGTCTCACGCGTCGGCTCTGGCGGCATGGCCGACGTCTATTGCGCCGAGGACCTCCAGCTCGGGCGGCGCGTCGCGGTCAAGGTCCTGCACGAGCGTTTCGCGCAGGACGCCGAGTTCGTCGAGCGCTTCCGCCGCGAGGCCTCAAGTGCGGCGTCGCTCTCGCACGCCAACATCGTCAGCGTCTACGACCGCGGCGAGTGGAACGGCACCTACTACATCGCGATGGAGCTGCTCGAGGGCCGCTCGCTCGATCAGATCGTCCGCGAGGAAGCGCCACTGACGCCGGAGCGAGCGATCGAGCTGACCGAGCAGGTCCTGCGCGCGGCGCGCTTCGCGCACAAGCGGGGCGTCGTCCACCGCGACCTCAAGCCGCACAACGTGCTCGTCGACGACGAGGGCCGCGTCAAGGTCACCGACTTCGGCATCGCGAGAGCTGGAAGCTCCGAGATCACCCAGACCGGCTCGATCATGGGCACCGCGCGCTACCTCTCGCCGGAACAGGCGCAGGGCGAGGCGGTCGGACCAAGCAGCGACCTCTACGCGATCGGCATCCTGCTGTACGAGCTGCTGACGGGCACCGTGCCCTTCGAGGGCGAGTCGGTGGTCGCGATCGCGCTGCGGCACCTGTCCGAGCCACCGCGACCGCCGAGCACGCTCGTCTCATCGATCTCACCGAACCTCGACGCGATCGTCCTGCGCGCCCTCGCCAAGCTGCCCGCCAATCGCTTCGCCGACGCCGACGCGTTCCTCGCTGCGCTTGCGGCCGAGCGCGAGCGCCTGCGCTCCGAGGACGGCTCGCGCACCGCCACCTTCTCGCCGATGGTGCTGCCGGCGGCGATGCCGGTGGCCGTCTCGGCGATCCCCGGCCAGGCGACCCAGACGCTGCTGCCGGCAAGCGGCTATGCCGAGCCCGGCTACTGGGACGCGACCGCGA
>DATAJI010000345.1:0-3015 GCA_036262195.1 Solirubrobacteraceae bacterium | reverse complement strand
CGACGGGAATTGGCCCCAGAACCTGCCCCGGCCGGTGGCCATCGAGCAGAACGCCGACCTGCAGCGGCCATCCGTCCATGTAGTACGTCAGCTCACGCGCCCTACCGACCGGCGATCGAGCCGCCGTGTTCTTCGTTCCCGCCAAAGGACCCGTCCCCGTGTTCATGTCCGGCATCATGATGGGATCGCCGCGGGGAATGCATCCGGCGGGGACGAAGAAGATCGCCACCGTCGGCATCGTGCCGCTTGACCGCTCCGGGCAGGTGATCGCCTTCCACATCACGCCGCCTCCGGACGAAGCACCGCCCTTGACCTGGATGGCACCTGACGCCGTGAAGCGCTGGTGGCCGCTGAACGGCTTCACGGTGCCCTACCAGGGCCCGGGCTACCACGCCCCGACCCGTCCGCGTCCAGGCGTCTGTCAGCTGGCGCAACACTGGTGCACCGCGGCTTGGACGTTGAGCAGGGCGTGCTGGTCGTGATCGATGGCTCCAAGGCGCTGTGAATGCAGTAGCGAACTTTGAGTTCGAGCGTCTGATCGACTGGGTCCGCGGGCCGTTGAGAAGGAATCGGTCGTGATGTGTAGTACTCAACGGACTGATGGCACTCCGGCGGGCGTACGCGGACGAGTACGCGGTGCGGGTCAATCGCGCGGCGGTTTTGGTGCGCGAGCGTGTGCCTGCGGACGCGGTGCGTGCGCTGCAGGCCGAGTTCGAATTGTCCGAGCGGCAGGCGCGGCGGTATGTCAACGTGGCGCTGGAGCAGCCGGACGGGGTGCCGGTGCCGGTGCCGGAGCGGACGATGGTGTTCACGGTCCGCTTGGCGCCGTCGCTGATCGGCGGCTTGCGCGAGCGTGCGGGCGCGACCGGTCAGACGTTGAGCGCGGTGACTGCCGAGGCGGTGCGTGGCTATCTCCTGGGTGCTGGCGAGCGGGGCGGTGGCCAGGCGAGTTGACATTGAGTTCGTTGGTGACCGGCTCGCCAGCGCCCGGGTGGCGCAGGCGTACTCGGTGTTGGCGCCTGAGCGGCGACGTGTGACAGGCAACGAAGGGAGCGATGATGAGCGACACGGTTATGCGGATCGACGGGAAGGTGAGGGTCGCGGCGATCTACGCGCGGGTGTCCTCCGAGCGCCAGCGCCAGGAGCAGACGATTCAGAGTCAGACCGCCGCGCTGCGTGAGCTCGCCGAGCGGCGCGAGCTGCTTGTCCCGGAGGAGTTCATCTTCGAGGACGACGGGTTCTCTGGCGCGAGCTTGCAGCGGCCGGCGCTCGAGCGGCTTCGCGACCGCGCGTTCGAGGGATGCTTCGAGGTGGTGCTGTGTCATGCGCCGGACCGGCTCGCGCGACGCTACGCCTACCAGGTGCTGCTGGTCGAAGAGCTCGCGCGCGGCGGGATCGAGCTCGTGTTCATCAAGGAGCCAGAGCGTTCGGGCTCGCCGGAGGATGAGCTGTTGCGCCAGTTCCAGGGGATGATCGCCGAGTACGAGCGCGCGCAGATCGCGGAGCGTTGTCGTCGCGGGAAGCTGCATCGCGCGCGAGCCGGTGCGGTGTCGGTGCTCTCCCACGCGCCCTACGGCTACCGGTATGTCAAGAAGACCGAGCACGCCGACGCGTTCTTCGAAATCAACGAGCTCGAAGCCCCGATCGTCAGGGACATCTTCGCTCGCTATGTCGAGCAGCACGCATCGATCGTCCAGATCGCCAAGTCGCTCACCGAGCGGGGTGTGCCGACCCGGACCGGGACTCCACGCTGGGGCTCATCGACGATCTGGGCGATCCTGCGCAACCCCGCCTACACAGGCCAGGCGGCTTACGGCCGCCGGCGCGTGACTGGCGCCCCAGCGAAGCCGACGCGCGTGACACGCCAGCGCGGCGGGCATTCGGGTCGCTCCGCCTACGAGCGCGTCGGGCCTGAGCACTGGCTGCGAATCCCGGTACCGGCGCTGATCACCGAGGAGCAGCACGCGCTCGCGCAAGAGCTGCTCGCGCGCAACTCTCGCCTCTCGCCGCGCAACACCCGGAAGGCGTCGCTGCTGCAAGGGATCCTGGTCTGCCGCGAATGCGGTCACTCCTACTACCGCAGCTCCACCCGCAGCAAGGCCGGGATCGTCCACCACTACTACCGCTGCTCGGGAGCGGACAGCTTCCGCCGCCCCGAGGGACGCGTCTGCGCCGCTCGCCCCGTTCGCATCGAAGAGATCGACGAGCCGGTCTGGACCCAGGTACTCGCGCTGCTGGAGAACCCCGAGCTGATCAAGGCCGAGATCGAGCGGCGGCTTCAGACGCTACGCGCCGAGCATCCAGCCAGCCACCGCCGCGACGGACTCGAGCGCGACCTCACGCGCGCCCAGAACGCGTTACGGCGACTGATCGACGGCTACCAAGAACAGCTGATCACGCTCGAAGAGCTCCGAGCCCGCACCCCCGAGCTGCGCAAGCGCGAGGCGACCCTCCGCACGGCGCTGGACACGCTCGACGCCCAGCTGCACGACGCTGAAACCTACCTGAAGCTCACGGAAACGCTCGACGCGTTCCGCGCGCGACTGTCAGCCAACGCCGAGCAGCTCACGATCGAGCAGCGCCAAGCGATCGTACGACTCGTCGTGCGCGAGGTGCTGCTCGGCGACGACGACGTCACGGTCCGCCACTCAATACCAGTTCCCACCGGCGGCCAGCCCGGCGGTTCGCTACTGCATTCACAGCGTCAAGGCCCTGCGCGCCGCGGTCAACGACGTGCTCGGCCGTCGCACCCCGGTGCAGCGGTGCATCTGGCACAAGGAACGCAACGTGCTTGATCACCTCCCCGAACGCGACCGCGAGCACGTCAAGCGCCGGCTGCGCAAAGCGTGGAAAGAGGCCGACCACGACACCGCGCTCGATCAGCTCACGACGCTCGCCGCCGAACTCGATCCCGGCGCCGCCGCGTCGCTGCGCGAAGGTCTCCAGGAGACGCTCACCGTCACCCGCCTACGCGTGAAGGGCAAGCTGAAGAGAACGCTCGAGTCGACCAACCCC
>DATAJI010000344.1:0-1651 GCA_036262195.1 Solirubrobacteraceae bacterium | reverse complement strand
GTCCCGAGACGTTCATCTCGCGCAAGGTCACCCGCACGGCGGCGGCGATCAGCCTCGGCCTCGCCGATGAGCTTGTCCTCGGCGATCTCGATGCCGTGCGCGACTGGTCAGCGGCCAGGGACATCGTCCGCGCGATGCGGGCGATGGCGTCAGCGAGCGAGGCCGGTGACTTCGTCCTCGCGAGCGGTGTCGGGCGGACGGTGCGCGAGCTCGTCGATGTCGCGTTCGCAGTCGTCGATATCGACCCCGCCGAGCACGTGCGGGTCGATCAGCGCTACGTGCGTCCGGCCGAACGCTTCGATCCCGTCGGCAACCCCCATCACGCCCGCGAGCAGCTCGGCTGGGCGGCGGAGGTTCGCTTCGAGGAGCTGATCGCCGAGATGGTCCAAGCCGACCTCGCCGACCTCGCTACGCGACGGTGACGCCAGGCTCCAGGTAGACGTCCTGAATCGCGTTCAGCAGCGCGATGCCGTCCTCGAGCGGGCGCTGGAACGCCTTGCGGCCGCTGATCAGCCCCGTCCCTCCGGCGCGTTTGTTGATCACCGCGGTGCGAACCGCCTCGGCGAGGTCCCCCTCACCGCTTGACGCGCCGCCGCTGTTGATCAGCCCGGCGCGGCCCATGTAGCAGTTGGCGACCTGGTAGCGGCATAGATCGATCGGATGGTCGCTCGTGAGCTTCGAGTAGACGAGGTCCGACGTCTTGCCGTAGTCGCCATGGTCGGTGACCTTCTCGAGCGCCAGGTAGCCGCCGTTGTTCTCCGCCATCTTCTGCTTGATGATGTCGGCCTCGATAGTCACGCCGAGGTGGTTGGCCTGGCCGGTGAGGTCGGCGGACAGGCCGTAGTCGACGCCGTCCTGCTTGAAGGCGGAGTTGCGCAGGTAGCACCACAGGACCGTGAACATGCCGAGGCTGTGGGCCTCCTCAAAGGCTGCGGAGACCTCGACGAGCTGGCGCGTGGACTCCTCGCTGCCGAAGTAGATCGTCGCGCCGACGGCGACCGCGCCGAGGTCCCAGGCGCGCTGGACACTCGAGAACCGGACCTGATCGAACTTGTTCGGGTAGGTCAGCAGCTCGTTGTGGTTGATCTTGACGATGAACGGGATCCGGTGGGCGTAGCGCCGGCTGACCGCACCGAGCACGCCGAGCGTCGAGGCGACGGCGTTGCAGCCACCCTCGATCGCGAGCTCGACGATCGCGTTCGGATCGAAGTAGGACGGGTTGATCGCAAAGCTCGCTCCGGCGCTGTGCTCGATTCCCTGGTCGACGGGCAGGATGCTCACATAGCCCGTGCCGCCCAGGCGGCCATGACCGATCACCTGCTGAAAATTGCGCAGCGTCGTGTTGGAGCGGTCCGTCTGCGCGAGGACGCGGTCGACGAAGTCGGGGCCCGGCAGGTGCAGCAACGATTGGTCGATCGTCTCGCAGCGGTGCCTGAGCAGGGACTCGGCGTCGTCGCCGAGCAGCTGCTCCACGCGGTCGAGTGTCGAGTCACTTGTCGCGACGGCCATCGGAGAACCTCCTCGTGGGAATCGTCCCACGAGCGTAGCCGACCGGCCGATACTGGGTCGCTAGGCCGAAAGGAGCTTCATGTCAGCGTCGACCATCAGGCGGATCAGCGCCTCGAAGTCGGTCGCCGGCTCCCAGCCGAGC
>DATAJI010000343.1:0-12575 GCA_036262195.1 Solirubrobacteraceae bacterium | reverse complement strand
GCCCGATCCACGAACCGCCCTCGTGGCGGCGCGGGCGCTTGCTGGTAAGGACGGCGTCGTGCTCGTGACCGGCACGACCTACCTGCTGGCCGATCTGCTGCGCGATCCGCGTCTCGCGGCCGGCTCCGAGCTCTGATGTGGCACGAGACGCCACGCCTGCTCGCGATGGTCGCCGTGGTGGCCGTGGTGGTGGTCGTCGTGATCCTCGTGTTCGTTGCAATCGGATACGCGTTTGGTCGTCTGTTTCTGTGATGACGGCCGATACACTCGCCTGAGAATGCCTGCGCCGCTCGCATATTTCGGTATTAGCAGCAGCGGCGTGAACCTGTTCATAAACCTGCTGCTGCTGTTCATCGCGATCCTCTGGCTCGCGCTGATCTACTGGACGCGTCTCGACGCGCGCCGGCGCATCGACGATCCACTGCTCGTCCTCTGTGCGACCGCCGCCGCGATCGTGCCGTTCATCGGGACGCTCGTCTACATGATCGTTCGCCCGCCCGAGTACCTCGAGGACGTGCGCGAGCGCGACCTCGAGATGCAGGCTGCGGAGGCGCGCATCGCACAGCTTTCCTACCTCGCGTGCCCGTACTGTCACCAGGAGGTCGAGAAGGACTTCCTGCTTTGTCCGAGTTGTCACACCCGGCTGCGCGACCCGTGCATACATTGCCAGCGGCCGCTCGATCTGACCTGGAGCATTTGCCCTTACTGCGAGGCGCTCGTCTCTGACGCCGTCACGACCCGGGGCGGTCGAGGGAGCCTCGCCCGCGACGCTCCGCCCGGCTAGCACCGCGACGGTGCTCTCACGCCGTCCCGGCAACGCTCCAACCCCACCCCGACCCGCAAGGAGAACGTCTCGATGACCGAGCGCACGCTGATTCTCGCCAAGCCCGACGCCTACGCGCGCAACCTGACTGGCGAGATCATCACGCGCTTTGAGCGCAAGGGCTTGCGTCCGGTAGCGCTGCGCGTGCTGACAGTCACACGCGAGCTCGCCGAGCGCCACTACGCCGAGCACGCCGAGCGCCCGTTCTTTGGCGAGCTCGTCGACTTCATCACCTCGGGCCCACTCGTGGCGATGGTCTTGGAGGGTGAATCGGCGATCAAGGCGGCGCGCCAGGTGATCGGCGCGACGAACCCGCTCGAGGCGGCTCCCGGATCGGTTCGCGGTGATTTCGCGACGCAGACCGCCGAGAATCTCGTTCACGGCTCCGACGGCCCCGACTCGGCGGCGCGCGAGATCGAGCTCTTCTTCGGAGACCTACCCAGTTAGCTCGCGCGGAGGCCCCGGCCGGTGAGGCTCGTGCTCGCCTCGCGCTCGCCGCAGCGCCGTACGATCCTCGAGCGGCTCGGCGTCGAGTTCGTCATGCGCCCGGGCGACGTCGATGAGCTCGCGCTCGGCGATCCCGACACGGTCGCGCGCGAGAACGCCTTGCGCAAGGCGACCGCGGCGGCCCCCGCCGCGGGCGAGGTGGTGCTGGCCGTCGACACGATCGTCGCGCTCGATGGCGCCCTGTACGGGAAGCCGCAGAATCCCGCCGAGGCGCTGCGCACGCTCGGCGCGCTGTCGGGCCGGACTCACACGGTGATCAGCGGTCTCGTGCTGCTCGAGGCGGGGTGCCAGCCGCTAGTCCGTAGCGCTGCGACCGCGGTGAGCTTCCGCGAGCTCGATCAGCGGCTGCTCGAGTGGTACGTCGCGACCGGCGAGTGGCAAGAGCGCTCGGGCGGCTACGCCGTGCAACAGGCGGGCGGGGCGCTCGTGCGCCAGATCGAAGGCGACTACACGAACGTCGTTGGACTGCCGCTGGCGCTCCTGCTCGACGTTTGGCCCGAGCTGTTGGACGCCACGCCGACGCCTCCGCGGTTGCGATAACGCCAGATTTTGCAGCCTTTCTTGCGCCCGCGGGCAGGTTGGAAACGCACTGGGGCGAAAAAGGGGTCAGTACAATCAGCTGAAGGTGGGGAACCCCCCTCCGCGATGGCTCGCCCGTACACGGGGGCCCGGAACGCGGCGCACCCGCCATGTTCAGCGCCTCCAAGATGGGTTTCTTTAGCCAAATGACCGGTTGGGGCGGCCGCGATCTCGCGGTCGATCTCGGCACGGCCAACACGCTCGTCTACATGCGCGGACGCGGCATCGTGCTGTCCGAGCCGAGTGTCGTCGCGATCGACTCGCGCACCAACGAGGTCCACGCGGTCGGCATCGAGGCCAAGCGGATGCTCGGGCGCACGCCCGGCACGATCACCGCGATCCGCCCGCTCAAGGACGGCGTGATCGCCGATTTCGACGTCACCGAGGAGATGCTGCGCCATTTCATCCAGAAGGTCCACCAGAGTCGTTTCGCCCACCCGCGCGTCGTCGTCTGCGTCCCCTCTGGTGTGACCGGCGTCGAGAAGCGAGCGGTCGAGGAGGCGTGCCTGTCGGCCGGCGCGCGCGAGGCCTACCTGATCGAGGAGCCGATGGCCGCGGCGATCGGCGCCGGCTTGCCGGTCGGTGAGCCCACGGGCTCGATGATCGTCGACATCGGCGGCGGCACCTCCGAGGTGGCGGTGATCTCACTCGGCGGCATCGTCGTCTCGCAGTCGATCCGGATCGGTGGCGACGAGCTCGACGAGGCGATCATCAACTACGCCAAGCGCGAGTACAAGGTGCTGATCGGCCAGCAGACCGCCGAGGAGCTGAAGCTCGAGATCGGCTCGGCCTACCCGCTCCCCGAGGAGCTACAGGCCGAGATCCGCGGGCGCGACATCGTCACCGGTCTGCCGAAGACCGTCGTCCTGACGAGTGAGGAGATCCGCCTCGCGCTCGATGAGCCGCTGCAGCAGATCATCGGCGCGGTCAAGGTGACGCTCGACCGCACGCCACCGGAGCTCGCCTCCGACATCATGGACCGCGGCATGATGCTCGCCGGCGGCGGCTCGTTGCTGCATGGCCTCGACGCTCGGATGCGCGACGAGACGAACATGCCGACGCACATCGCCGAGTCGCCGCTCACCTGCGTGGCCGTCGGATCAGGGCGATCGCTCGAGGAGTTCGAGGTGATCCAGCGCACGAACCGCGCCGGACGCAAGCGCAGCCGCCGGCGCTAGGGACGCGATCGCGGCTCGTGCGCTCATCTGCACGTCGCCTGTGGCTGCGATGCGCCCGCCTACCGGCTGCGTAACCTTTAGCACGGACGGCCTTCATCGTGTACCGAAAGCAAGTTCGTCGTCGCCGCGCAGTGCTCGCGCTGCTCGTGACGCTCTCAGTGATTCTGCTGAGCGCCTCGCTCGGCTCGTCCTCGGGCGGACCACTCGGCTCGATCCAGTCTGGATTCCTCGACATTTTCGCACCGATCCAGGACGGAGTGAGCACGCTGCTGACGCCGGTGCGCGATGTCGTCAACGACATCGACGACGTCGTCAACGCGGTTGGCGAGCGCAACCGCTACCACGCCGAGAACCAGCGTCTGCTGGCGGAAAATTCAGCGCTCCAAGCTGACCGCCGCCAGTATCTCCAGCTGCGCAAGCTGTTCACGCTCGACGATCAGCTCGGCGTGTCGAGCTATCAGCAGGTGACAGCCCAGATCGCCGACGAGTCACCGAGCGTCTGGTACTCGCACGTAATGATCAATGCGGGATCTGGCGCCGGGGTGCACGTTGGCGATGTCGTAATCGACGGCGACGGCCTCGTCGGCCGCGTCAGCACCGTGGCGAGCGACGCCGCCGAGGTGACGCTGCTGACCGACGCGAGCTCTGCCGTCGCGGCACGCGATGCGAGAACCGGCACCTGGGGCATCGTCGAGCCTGCCGCCGGCAGCACGAGCCAGCTCCTGTTGGAGTTCCCGAGCAGCACGAGCGTCGCGCCGGGTGACCTCGTCGTCACGGCCGGGACGACCGGCCATGGCAGCTCCGAGTTTCCTCCCGACATCCCGATCGGCCGTATCACGGGGATCGACAGCGCCGCCGCAACGATCTCGCTGCAGCCGAATGCCAATGTCAGGCAGCTCGAAGACATCCAGGTGCTGACGCGCCCCAAGCCGCTCGCGCACGTCGCGCGAGCCAACGCCGCTGCGCGGGGAGCAGGCTGATGCGCTTCCGTTTCCGCCGTCGCAAGCCGCCCCGGGCGGCCAACCCGCAGGCCGCGCACATGCCTTCCAGGCTTACATTCCGCCGCCGCCGCCCGCGGACCGAGCAGCCAGGCGGACCAGCCGACCGGCACCTCTCGCGCCTGAGCTTCGCCAGATCGCGTCGCTCCAAGCAGGCACCCGCTCCGGCGCGAGCGATGCCGCGCGGGCTCAGCTTCCGCCGCCGCGCAACGAAAGCCACCGGCGGCGGCGCCGTTCGCCGCGGGCGAGGACTGACGTTCCGGCGCGGGAGCGCCAACCGCGCCGGCGCACCGCGGCGTCGGCTGACGTTCCGCCGTGCGGGCGAGCATGCGCCAAGGACACGGCTTTTCCGCCTGCCGCGGGCACTGCGGCTCCTTCGCGGCAAACGCCAGCAGGCGGCCGGCCCGCCGGCGCGGCGAACCTCGCCTGACGCGCTCGGGCTCACCCTCCGCCTCGCCGCGCTCGGCCTCGCTGCCTGCATGCTGCAGCTGCTGATCGTCTCGCAGATCTCGATCGTCGGCGTGAGCGCCGCCGTCACGCCGCTCGTCGTCGTCGCCGCCGGCTTCCTTTGCGGTGCGCTACCGGGCGCCGTGTTCGGGTTCGCGGTGGGTCTATTTATCGACCTCGCGTTCGTGCAGGTGCTCGGCGTCTCTTCGCTGCTCTTCACCGCCATCGGCTACGGCGCTGGCCGGCTGCGCGAGCTGCGGGCCCCAGCTGCGCCGCTCACACCGCTCGCGCTCGGTGCGGGCGCGACCGCGCTTGCCCTCACCGGCTACGGCGCAATCGAGTTCATGCTCGGCGTCAATACGCCGGTCAGCTACGGACTCGCCGGCGCGATCGTCAAGACGACGCTGCTCAACTCGCTGATCGCGCTCCCCGTCTACGCACTGATGCGACGCGCGCTGCTTGCCGCGCTGCCAAGCAGTGAGCGCTCGGTCAACAGCCCGCCACCGACCAAAGGCGGGCTCAGCCCGCTGTCGCGCGCGTGATCGAGCGTCCGGTCGAGCGACGCGCACCGCTCCCCGCGGTGCTCGGCCGCCGCGTCGAGCTGCTCGGCCTACTCGCCTGCGTGCTGCTCGCGGTCATCGCCTTCCGCCTCTGGTACCTGCAGGTCCTGACCGGCCGCAAGGATGTCGCGCTCGCAAACGCAAATGTCGTTCGCAAGATCGCCATCCCGGCGCCGCGCGGCCTGATCCTCGACCGCGACGGACAGGTCCTGGCGGGCGTCCGCTCGGCTGCCGTTGCGGCGATCGCCTGCGACGAGCTGCCCGCTTCCTCGGCGCGGCGCACGCGGCTCTACGGCCAGCTCGCTTCGGTGCTGAAGCTGCCCGCCAGGCAGATCGCCAAGGCCGTGACCCCTTGCGACAGCGTCGCGCCGATCACGATCGAGGCGGACATCCCGAGCGCGGCGCTGATCTACCTGGCCGAGCACAAGGCGGACTTTCCCGGGTTGATCGAGGAGCAGGCGGAGGTACGCGACTACCCCTACGACTCGATGGCCGCGCAAGCGCTCGGCTACGTCGGGCAGCTCAGCGCGCAGGACCTCGCGACCGGCAACTTCAAGGGAGTGCCCGCAGGCGACATCGTCGGTCAGGACGGGCTCGAGTATCAGTACGACCACTACCTGCTCGGCACCAACGGGACCCAGCGAGTCCAGGTCAACGCCGCCGGAGCGCCGACCGGCAAGAGCCTTCGCCCGATCGAGCCGCTCGCCGGTGACAACCTCGAGACCTCGCTCGACCTTGGCCTCGAGCAGGAAGGCATGTCGGCCCTCGAGGAGGCGATGACGCTCGCCCACCACAATGGCTACCCGGGCACAGCCGCCGCGTTCGTCGCAATCGATCCGCGCAATGGCCAGGTCCTCGCGCTCGGCTCGCTGCCGTCCTACAACCCGAACGTGCTGTCGCAGCCGTTCATCTCAACGAGCGAGTACCGCGCACAGGCGGCCGGCGATTCGTTCGTCGATCGCGCGAGCGCGGCGGCCTTCCCAACGGGCTCGACGTTCAAGCCGATCGCCGCGCTCGCGGGTCTTGAGTCTGGGCTGATCACGCCGTCGACGCTGCTCGGCAACACGCCCGCCGACGGCTGCGTCACGATCTCGCGGGAGTTGTTCTGCAACTCAGCCGGCGCCGACTACGGCGCGAACGACCTCGACACCGCACTCGAGATCTCCGAGGACACCTACTTCTATGATCTCGGCGCCGAGGCGAACGCCCACGGCGACGTGATTCAGGGCGTCGCGCGGCTGCTCGGCCTCGGCGGGACGACGGGCCTCGACCTCCCCGGCGAGATCAGCGGCGACGTGCCTGACGCCGCTTGGGTCGAGCAGCAGGACGCGCGCTACCGCGCCGTCAATTGCGCTCACGGCAAGCACGGGCTCGACTGCCCGAACGGGCCGTACACCTGGACGATCGGCCAGAACGTCCAGCTCGCGACAGGCCAGGGCTATCTGCTGGCGACGCCGCTGCAGATGGCGGTCGCCTACTCTGCGATCGCCAACGGTGGCTATGTCGTCACGCCGCACATCGGTCTGGCCGTCGAGACGCCGGGCGGAAAACTGCTCCAGCGGCTCCCGGCGGCGCCGCGGCGAGCGCTTCCCGCCGCCTATGACCGCTACCTGCCGACGATCCTCGCTGGGCTCCACCTCGCGGCCCAGGGATCGAGCGGAACATCCGATGACGTGTTCGGGAGCTTCCCGCGCCCGGTCTATGGCAAGACGGGCACCGCGCAGACGAACACCAATCCGAAGGACGACCAGTCCTGGTACCTCGCCTACGCGCCTGACGCGAAGCGGCCGATCGTCGTCGCTGTGACCGTCGAGCAGGGCGGCTTCGGCGACGAGGCCGCCGCTCCTGCGGCGCGTCTGATCCTCTCGAAGTGGTTTGGCCTCCCGGAGCGGGTCGTCCGCGGGACCTCCACTTCCCGGTGATGAACGTACGCACACTCCAGCCCTCGGCGCGGGTCAGCCGCCAGGATCGCGCCGTTTCGCTGCGGGCGCGACTCTTGACGTTCGACCCGCTGCTCGCGCTCGCCGCCGCTGGTCTCGGCGCCTGCTCGCTCGTCGCGATCCATGGCACCGCGCCGCAGTATGCGACTCGCCAAGCGGTTTACCTCGGCCTCGGGTTCGTGGTGATGGTTGCAGCGTCCCGCCTTGACTACTGGCGGCTACGGACGTTGAAGTGGCCGATCTATGGCGCTTTGATCGTCGCGATCCTGCTCGTCATCGCGCTCGGCAGCCGCGTGAATGGCGCGAGTCGCGCGATCAGCCTCGGCGGCGTCTCCTTCCAGGCGTCGGAGTTCGGCAAGGTCGCGCTGATCGTGTTCCTCGCCGCGCTCGTCGCCGACAGCCCGCGGCGAGCGTCGCCGAGCGCGATCACGCTGCGTGTGCTCGCCTTCGCGTTGCTGCCGGCGCTGCTGGTGATCAAGGAGCCGGATCTTGGCTCGGGCCTCGTCTACCTCGTGATCGCCTTCGCGGTGCTGTACATCGGTGGCGTATCGGCCCGTCAGCTCGGGATGATCGCGGGAGCTGGCGTCGTCGCGCTGCTGCTCGCCCTCGTCGTCGCTCCGGCGCTCGGCGTCCACGTCCTCGAGCACTACGAGGAGCAGCGTCTGACAGGGTTTCTCAGCCCGTCGCAGAATCCCAAGTCATATGCCTACCAGCAGGTCCAGTCGGTCATCGCGATCGGCTCAGGTGAGAAGACCGGTCGCGGCGCTGGCGCCACGCAGACATCGCTCGGCTTGGTCGGCAGCGAGGCGCCGACCGACTTTATCTTCACAGTCGTCGGCGAGCGTCTAGGCTTTGTCGGTGCTGCAATCGTCATGTCGCTCTACGCGCTGATGATCTGGCGGACGCTACGCATCGTGGCAAACGCTAAGAATCTTTTCGCCGCCCTCATCGCCGGGGGTGCCGTTGCGATGATCATGTGCCAGGTGTTCGTGAACGTCGGTATGGCGATCGGCATCATGCCGATCACCGGCGTCACCCTGCCGCTGATGAGCTACGGGGGCTCATCGGTCTTGACCACATTCCTTACCCTCGGCCTGCTGCAGTCGATCTACGGGCGGGCCCGCGCAGGAAACGCGTCCGGGGGACGCGAGCTGCGCTTCTAACAGAAATGGATAATTTCAGTGAAAAAACAAGTCCTAGTGAGCGTCGCTCGCGGAGAGACGAGCGTTGCGCTCCTCGAAGCGACCGGCTCGCCCGGCGCATCCAAACGACGTGCTGGCGCGAGCGTCGACCGCGCGCGCGGCTATCGCGTAGCTGAGCTCTACCTCGAGCGGCGCGGCGCGCGCTCGATCGTCGGCAACATCTACAAGGGCGTCGTCGACAACGTCCTCGTCGGCCTCGAGGCCGCGTTCGTCGACATCGGCCTCGACAAGAACGGCTTCCTGCACGTCGATGAGATCGTCCTACCGGGCGTCGAAGCGCCGCGCCGCGGCCGCGGCAACGGCAAGGAGGCCCAGGACATCTCGGAGCTGCTGAAGCCGGGCCAGGAGGTCGTCGTCCAGGTCGTCAAGGACCCGCTGAAGACGAAGGGCGCGCGCCTCTCGATGGATCTCACGATCGCCGGGCGCTACATGGTCTACACGCCGACCGGTGAGGGGATCGGCGTCTCACGCCGGCTCGAGGACCGCGAGCGTGAGCGGCTGCGTCGCGAGACCTCCGGCCTCGACCTCCGTGGTGGCGGCGCGATCGTCCGCACCGCCGCGCATGGCGCCACTCGCGCCGACTTCGAGCGCGAGCTGCTATACCTGTTCAAGCTGCACGAGGTGCTCGAGAAGCGCGTCAAGGAAGCGAAGGCTCCGGCCCTCGTCTTCCAGGAGGCCGACCTCTCGGTGCGCGTGGTACGCGACATCTTCTCCGAGCACTTCGAGCGCGCGGTCGTCGACGACCCCGAGCAGCACCACCGCCTGATCTCGTTCTTCAGTCGGACCGCGCCTGAGCTCGTCGATCGCGTCGAGCTCTACGACGGCAGCGTTCCACTGCTCGACGCCTACCGCGTCACGCCCGTGATCGAGACGATGATCGCGCGTCGCGTCGATCTGCCAAGCGGCGGCTACCTGATGATCGACTACGCCGAGGCGCTGACGGTGATCGACGTCAACACCGGCTCGTTCATCGGGCGTGGCAAGGGCGCACGGCTCGAGGACACGATCACGAAGACGAACCTCGAGGCGGCCGACGAGGTCGTCAATCAGCTGCGCCTGCGTGACATTGGCGGGATCATCGTCATCGACTTCATCGACATGGCGCGCGCGCGCAACCGCGACGCGGTGATGAAGACGCTCCGCAAGGCGCTCGACGAGGACCGCACGAAGACGTTCACCGCTGAGATCTCCAAGCTCGGTTTGGTCGAGATGACTCGCCAGAACGTGACCGAGGGGATCCGCGAGATCATGACCCGGCCGTGTCCGACATGCAACGGCGATGGCGTGATCCGCTCCGAGGAGACGATCTCGATCGAGTTCGAGCGCCGCATGCGCGAGGTTGCGGCCGAAGCTGCACCTGAGGTCGAGGCCTTCCTCGTGCAGATGAACCCGCGCGTCAGCGCCCAGTTCACCGGTCACGGCGCACGGGTCCTGCACGCCCTCGAGGAGAGCACCGGCAAGCGCTTCCACTTCGAGGGCTCCGAGGGGCTCGCACTCGATCACTTTGCCGTCACCTTCGAGGGCACGAGCGAGGCGGTACTGGAGCGTGCCGTGCCGTTCCGCGTTGGCGACGAGGTACTCGTCGAGATCGTCGAGCCGCACATGTACGACGCCGATGACGGAGTCGCCAAGATCGACGGCTACATCATCTCCGTGCACGGAGCCGCACGCCAGGTCGGCCAGAAGCTGATGGTGCGGATCGAGGAAGTCGGGCGCACGGCGGCGCGAGCACAGCCGTTGGACGAGCTGCCGACGAACGGCGACGCCGACGAGGATGACGTACAATCGAGCGCTCGGCGCCGCGGCCGCAGAGGTGGACGGCGCCGTTCGGCTGAAAAGGAGCCGGCCAGCGACCAGGCCGCCTGAGGCCCGCCGACCCGAATGAGCATGTACGCGATCGTCAAGACAGGTGGCAAGCAGTACCGTGTCGAGCAGGGGCAATACCTGCTTGTCGAACGGCTGCCCGAACCCGAAGGCGCAACGGTCTCGCTCGAGCCGCTGCTCTACCGCTCGGACGACGCCGTCTTCGACGCCAAGGCGCTCGCTCGCGTCGAGGTCTCCGCGAAGATCCTCAGCCACGAGCGCGGCCCCAAGCTGCGCGTCTTCAAGTTCAAGCCTAAGCGCGGCTACAAGCGCCGCACCGGGCACCGCCAGGACCTGACCCGCATCGAGGTCACGAAGATCGGCCTGCGCGCCGCGCGCGGCGCCGCCGCCAAGGAGGCGTCAGATGGCTCATAAGAAGGGACTCGGCTCGAGCCGCAACGGCCGCGACTCAAACGCCCAGCGACTTGGCGTCAAGACGTTCGCCGGTCAGAGCGTGACCGGCGGCGAGATCATCGTCCGCCAGCGCGGCAGTCGCTTCAAGGCCGGCGAGGGCGTCGGCATGGGCAAGGACGACACGCTCTACGCCCGCGCCGCCGGCAAGGTCCGCTTCTCCGTCGGTCGCCGCGGTCGCGTCGTCTCGATCGACCCGGCGGAGTAGCACAGCCAGGCTTCGCGGCGGCTCGGGGCGAGCTGCGTCGAGCTTTGTGCCAGCGAACGCGCGTCGGCGTCTGGCCTCCTCGCAAGCGGCCGTAAAGTACGGCTGCCGCGAAACCGACGGGCGCCACTGAGGAGGCGGGGAGAAGATGACTGGACAGCTACGTTGGGGGTTGATCGGTACCGGGCTTATCGCCGGGGTATTTGCGCGCGACCTCGAGCTGACCGAGTCAGGTCGGGCGGTCGCAGTTGGATCGCGGACGATTGAAGGCGCCGATCGCTTCGCGGATCGGTTCGGGATCCCAAACCGCCACGGGAGCTATGCGGAGCTGGTCGCGGATCCGGAGGTCGACGTCGTTTACGTCGCGACCCCGCATCCGATGCACCACGACGACGCCTTGCTTGCCTTGAGGGCCGGGAAGCCGGTGCTGGTCGAGAAGCCGTTCATGATGACCGCGGCCGAGGCCGAGGAGGTTGTCGCCACGGCGCGTGGCGCGAGCCTGTTTCTGATGGAGGCGATGTGGACCCGTTTCCTGCCGCACATCGCGGAGGTCCGGCGTCTGCTCGCCGAGGGGGTCCTCGGCGAGATCGTCACAGTCAGCGCCGATCACGGGCAATGGTTCGAGCCGGACGCCGAGAGCCGGCTCTTCGCGCCCGCTCTGGGCGGCGGCGCGCTGCTCGACCTCGGCGTCTACCCGGTCTCCTTTGCATCGATGATCCTGGGTCCTCCGGCGCGGATCCTCGCGATAAGTGATCCTGCTTTCACCGGCGTTGACGGCCAGACCTCGATGCTCTTCTCCTACGCCGGCGGTGCGCAGGCGCTCCTGACCTGCACGCTTTTTGCGAAGAGTCCGATCCGCGCCGCGATCGTCGGCACCGAAGGTCGCATCGAGCTCGACGGCGACAGCTTCTACAGGCCGAGCTCGTTCACGCTGATCCCACGCGCCGGCGAGCCGACGCGGTTCGAGATCGCCCATCACGGACATGGGATCCGCCACCAGGCGGACGAGGTCGCCCGCTGTTTGCAAGCCGGACTGCTCGAGAGCCCCCTCCTACCGCTCGATGAGACGGTATCGATCATGCGCACGCTCGACGCGGTGACTGCCGCCGCCAGCGAGGTTCCTCGACAATGAAGCGATGCTCTACGACCGAGCACGGATCTTTGTCGCGGCCGGCGCCGGCGGTGACGGCTGCCTGAGCTTCCGCCGCGAGGCCCACGTGCCCCGCGGCGGACCCGATGGCGGTGACGGCGGCCACGGCGGCGCGGTCGTCGTCCAGTGCGATCCGGCGCTGCGTGATCTCCAGGCCTTTCGCCGACGCCAGCAGTTCCGAGCTCAGCGTGGCGGTCACGGTTCTGGTGCGCTTCGCCACGGGCGAAACGGCGCCGAGCTGGTCATTCAAGTGCCGCCCGGCACCCAGGTGATGACCGAGGCCGGCGACGTCCATGACCTGACCCGACCTGGGCAGCGCGTTCTCGCGGCGCGTGGTGGCGCCGGCGGGCGCGGCAACAAGCATTTCGCCACCGCGACGCGCCAGGCCCCGCGCTTCGCCGAACGCGGGCTTTCCGGGGCGGAGTCGTGGCTCGAGCTGCGCCTCAAGCTGCTCGCCGACGTCGGTCTGATCGGCCTTCCAAACGCCGGCAAATCGTCTCTGCTCGCCCGGCTCACGCGCGCGACGCCAAAGATCGCCGACTATCCGTTCACCACGCTGGAGCCAGTGCTCGGAACCCTCGAAGGCGCCGAGCGGCAGCTGATCGTCGCCGATATTCCGGGGCTGATCGAGGGTGCGAGCGAAGGCGCAGGGCTCGGCCACGACTTTCTCGCCCACGTTGAGCGAACCCAGCTGCTGATCCACGTCCTCGAC
>DATAJI010000342.1:0-6768 GCA_036262195.1 Solirubrobacteraceae bacterium | reverse complement strand
GCTCACCGATTGAAAGCAGCGACGCGCGGGGGGTTGCCTCGCGCGTTTGAGACAATTGCCGCTGATGCCGTCCGTCGAGGAGATCCGCCACGCGCTCGAGGTCGTTATCGACCCGGAGCTTCACCGCTCGATCGTCGAGCTCGACATGGTGCGTTCGATCGAGCTGGGTGCCGACGGAACGGTCGCGGTCACCGTCACATTGACGACGGCCGGCTGCCCGATCCGCGGCCACTTCCAGACCTCTGTACGCGACGCCGTGATGGCGCTCGAGGGCGTCCGCGCGGTCAACGTCAGCTTCGACGTGATGGACGACGCCCAGAAGGCGGCGCTGCGCCAGACGCTCGGCGGCGGCGAGTTGCCGAGCGGCGCGCTCGCCCAGGTGCAGAACGTCGTCTGCGTCGGCTCGGGCAAGGGCGGCGTCGGCAAGTCGACGCTGACGGCGAACCTCGCTGCCGCGCTCGCGGCTGAGGGACGCAGCGTCGGTGTGCTCGACGCCGACGTGTGGGGCTACTCGATCCCGCGGATGCTCGGTCTCGGCGCGGATCGTCCGGCCGTCTCCGCGGAGCGCAAGATCATCCCGCTCGTCGCCGGCGAGATCAGCGTGATGTCGATCGGCTTCTTCGTCGAGGAGGACGCGGCCGTCGTCTGGCGCGGGCCGATGCTGCACAAAGCGCTAAAGCAGTTTCTCGAGGACGTCGCCTGGGGCGAGCTGGACTTTCTGCTGATCGATCTGCCGCCAGGTACGGGCGACGTCTCGATGACGCTCGCGCAGCTGCTGCCGCAGGCCACGTTCGTGATCGTCACGACGCCGCAGCCGGCCGCACAGCGCGTCGCTCGCCGCTCGGCCGAGATGGCGAACAAGGTGTCGCTCGAGATTTCCGGCGTGATCGAGAACATGGCCGGCTTCGTCACGCCGGATGGCGCGCGCTACGCGATCTTCGGCGAGGGCGGCGGTCAGGCGCTCGCCGACGAGCTAGACGTGCCGCTGCTGGCGCAGGTCCCGCTGACGATGGCGCTGCGCGAACAGGCCGACGCCGGCGTACCGCTCGTCGCACACGACCCGGATGACCCGGCGGCGCAGGCGATCCGTCAAGCCGCCCGGGGGCTGATCGCACTGGCGCCGCCGCCGCGCGAACCCGAGCGCCAACCGCTCGGCATGGCGCTGCCAATGGCTGGCTAAGCGCCGTTGTCAGAATGACTGGCACGCCACCCTCATTCTGAAACAGGCTCTGATGACGCGCCGACTCGCGATTGGTATGGGGGCAGGGCTGCTCGCTGGGTTGATCGCCCCGGCCGCGGCGTCCGCGCACGGCCTGATCCTCGTCACGAACCTGCCGATCCCGCAGTGGCTGTTCGCCTGGGCGGCTGCGGTTGTGCTCGTCGTGTCGTTCGTCGCGCTGGCGACGCTGTGGCCGGCACCGCGCCTGGCGCGGATTCGCGAGCGGCCGATCTGGCACTGCCCACGGTGGCTCGAGCCGCTCTGCGGTGCGCTCGGCGTCGCGTTCTTCGTGCTGATCGTCTACGCCGGGATCGCCGGCTCGCAGATCACGCTCTCGAACATCACGCCGACGTGGATCTACGTCGTCTTCTGGGTCGGACTCGCCTTCCTGAGCATCCTGTTCGGCGACGCGTTCCGCCCGTTCAACCCGTGGCGCGCGATCGCCCGCGCGATCGCCTGGATCGCACAGCGCGTCGGCGGGGAGAACGCCGCGACCGAGCCGCTCCATTACCCCGACTGGCTCGGACGCTGGCCGGCCGTACTCGGACTGCTCGGCTACGCCTGGCTCGAGCTCGTCTACGTCAACAAGGACGCGCCGAACCTGCTCGCCTTCCTCTCGCTCGGCTACGCGGCGGCCCAGCTCGTCGGCATGAGCCTCTATGGCATCGACACCTGGACCGAGCGCGGCGACGCGTTCGCTGTGTTCTACGACTTTCTCGGGCGGATGGCACCGCTGCACTGGAAGCGGGAGCATGCACCCCGCCAGGGCTTCGAAGTATACCTGCGCCCCCCGTTCGTCGGTGCGCTCTCGCTCGAGATGCTGCCGGGAACGATCGCGATGGTGATCGCGATGATCGCCACGACGAGCTTCGACGGCCTGTCCAACGCCAGCGTCTGGCTCAACGGGAACGGCCTGTTCTACGACCTGCAGAGCCTTTTCATCCAGCTGGGCTTGGCGGGCAAGGGTTACCTCACCGCCGACGAGCTGGCCGGCACGGTCGGCCTGTTGGCGATGGTCGGCGTGATCGCCGGCTTCTTCCGCGTCGGCATCGTGGGCATGCGATCGATCAGCACCAAGTACTCCACGCCGCAGCTGACACGGAGCTTTGCCCACACGCTGCTGCCGATCGCGATCGCCTACTTCGTCGCCCACTATTTCTCGCTGCTCGCGTTCTCCGGCCAGTGGATGATCCAGCTGGTGTCCGACCCGCTCGGCAACGGCGCGAACATCTTCGGCACCGCGAACATCCAGCCGGACTACGGTCTCCTGTCCGGGAACTCCCTCTGGTATGTGCAGGTCGCAGCACTGGTGAGCGGTCACGCCGCCGGCATCACACTCGCGCACGACCGGGCGCTGACGCTCTACCCGGACCCGCGCGAGGCAACCCGATCGCAGTACTGGATGCTCACCGTGATGGTCGCGTTCACCTGCCTCGGGCTGTGGATCCTGTCGTCAACGTATTGACGACGGGATCGGCTTCGCCGACCTGTCGTCAATTGGCTCATCAGGCGCCCGTGGCGCACGGCCACGGGTTTTGTATCTCGGCCTTGACGGCGCGCGCTTGGGATGCGAACGCGAAGGTGCCAAGCGAGGATCTTCGGCACCAGCCGACGGCCGCAGCGTTGTGGCAATATCCGAGCCCTGATGGGGCTCCTGAAGGAATTCAAGGCGTTTCTGGTGCGCGGCAACGTCATCGATCTGGCGGTCGCGTTCGTGATGGGCGCGGCGTTCACGGCCGTGGTGTCCGATCTCGTGAAAGACCTGATCACGCCGATCATCGCGGCGATCTTTGGCAAGCCGGACTTCGACACGCTGTTCTTCACGATCAACGGCAGCCAGTTCCTCTACGGCGACTTCATCGACGCGCTGATCACGTTCCTGGCGGTCGCTGCCGCCGTGTTCTTCTTTGTCGTCAAGCCGATCAACGCGATGGCTGCCGCGCGCGCTCGCGGTCATGGCGACGCCGATCCGACGACGAAGCAGTGCACGGAGTGCCTCTCAGACATCCCGCTGGCCGCCACGCGCTGCGCCTACTGCGCGCAGCCGCAGGGCGCCACAGCGGCAACCGTCTGAGCAGCCCGGCGAGGCGGGTAAGCGCGCGCTTTGAGGATGTCACCTGCGGTACGCAGCTCCAACCGAGCTCGCCGACCGTCCTCTCCACTATCCGCGGTCGCATTCACGAGTGCCGACGCATCGACGACGGCGTTCCAGTCCGCCAGCCACGCCGTGTAGCCGGGGATCGGGAACAGAGCCCGCCAGCCGCGGCGCCTAGCGCGGCGAGCAGTCGCGGTCGGTCTTATCTACCGCCGCGGGCCGAAGGCGTCAGCGATCCGTGTCTCCACCAGCTTCTTCACGAGGTTCTCGGGCAGCGGCGTATCGACGGAGAAGTGCAGGGAACCCTTCGTCTTGTCGTATCCCGCGGTCTCCTTGGCGAGCCGCGAAAAAACCGAACCGCTGTGAGGCAGGTAGCTGAGATGGTTCGTGAAGGCCGCGAAGCCAGCGACCGTCTTACCCCGGAGCTTGAACGCAGGCACGCCGTAGGAGATTCCCTGCTCCGCGTCGGGAACGATCGCAGCGATCGTCGCGCGCAGCTGGGAGAGCGTCCCCCGCTTGGGCTCATCAAGGGCAGCCAGGTACTCGTCGATCTCTTGCGCGGACACAGCGGCAGTCTCACGGTCGATGCGTATGCAGTCAAGGGCCTTCGCAAGTACAGGCAGCCGCCGCAACGCGGCTCCGCCGGCCTTATTTCTTAAAGAAGTCCGCGTTGATCTCGATGTACTTCTCCCACTCGCCAGGCAGCTGATCCTCGGCGAAGCAGGCGTCGACCGGACACGCTTCGACGCAGGCGTCGCAGTCGATGCACTCCTCCGGGTCGATGTAGAGCATCTCGACGGCGTCGTAGCCGGGCTCCTCCGGGGTCGGATGGATGCAGTCGACAGGACAGACCTCGACGCACGAGTTGTCCTTGGTGCCGATGCAGGGCTCGGCGATCACGTATGCCATTGAGGGGATTCCTGGGGTCGCGGGACTGGGAGTGCGCGGGCAATTCTACGCATCCGGCGAGTCGGGGTAGGCCGCTCGGAAAACCCTCGACGCTGTCCGTGGGAGTCAGTCGAGGATGTCGCGAGCGCTCCGCGAGCGCCAGGGAGCGGCAGCTTCGAGCTGCGTTCCGAGCGCGAGCAGCGTCGACTCGCCGCCAGGGCGTCCGGCGAGCTGCACGCCCAGAGGCAGGCCGTCATCGCCGTGGAAGAGCGGCAGCGCAATCGCCGGCTGGCCGCTGGCGTTGAAGATCGGGGTGAAAGGAGTGAAGTAGCCCGAGCGGGCGAAGGTCTCGAGCGGTGCGGACGCGGCGGCGTCAAGCGCGCCGAGCGCGAGCGGGCGTTCAGCCAGCGCCGGGGTGAGTAGCGCGTCGTAATCCTCGAGGAAGCGGATCAGGCTGCGCATCCGTGCCTGCAGCTGCGTCTGGAGCACCTGAAATTGGACGGAGCTCAGCGCGGAAGCCTGCTGCCAGAGCTCCCAGCTGAGTGGCTCCATGTCAGACGCGCGTGGCTCCCGGCGCCCACTGGCGAGCGTCGCGAAGTAGACGCTGAGCGCTATGTGCGCGCCGAAGTAGGCGCCGAAGAGGTCGGCGATGTCCTCGCTCTGCCACGGCGGCGTGACCTCCTCGACCACGTGTCCGAGGCCCTCGAGCAGCGTCGCGGCGCGCGTCGTCGCTTCGCGGCAGACCGGGTCGACCGGGGCGTCGGGAATCGGCGGCGTCATCGTGAACGCGATCCGCAGCCGTCCAGGCGAGCGCCCGGCGGCGACCGCGTAGGGCTCGGCGGGCGGCGGCGCCCAGGCTGCGTCGCCGGGCACGTAGCCCGCGATCACGTCGAGCAGCTCCGCTGTCTCCGCGACGCTCCGCGTCAACACGCCGTCGAGGACCAGCGCGGATGAGCCGAGGTCCGGCGCCGCCGAGACGCGGTGGCGCTGCGCCTTCAGGCCGACGAGACCGCAGCAGGCGGCCGGGATCCGCAGCGAGCCACCGCCGTCGTTGCCGTGGGCGAGCGGGACCATGCCGCAGGCCACCGCGGCTGCCGAACCGCCGGACGAGCCGCCCGGTGTGCGCGTGAGGTCCCACGGGTTGCACGCCGGACCGTGCGCCGACGGCTCGGTAACGGGGAGGATCCCGAACTCCGGCAGCTTCGTTGTGCCGACAATGACGAAGCCCGCGGCGCGCAGGCTGGCGACGACGCTGTGGTCGTAGGGCGCCACGAAGTCGCGCATCAGGCTCGATCCCTGCGTCAGCCGCAGGCCCTTGACCGCACGGTTGTTCTTGACGGCGATCGGCACGCCGGCGAACGGCCGCTGATCACCCGGCCCGATCGTGTCCGCCGTGGCGAGCGCCCCGTCGACATCGACCTCGACGAAGGCGCCGATCGTGGCATCGAGCGCTCCGATGCGCTCGAGTGAGGCCTCCACGAGCTCGCGCGCCGACAGCTCGCCGTCGCGGACCAGCGCGGCAAGCTCCGAAGCCGGGCGGAACATCAACTCAGCGGGCACGGCCCGTCCCTAGGGTCGTTCGGCACGGCCTGGAGCGTATCGATGCGTCATTCGTGCGAGGCTAAGGGACGATGAGTGAGGTGCAGTCCGGACTCGAAGGCGTCGTCGCGTTTGCCACGGCGATCGCCGAGCCCGATCGTGACGGCGGCTCGCTTCGCTACCGCGGGGTTGACATCGAGGAGCTCGTTGGTCAGATCCCCTACGAGCAGGTCTGGGGACTTCTCGTGGATGGCACCTACGAGCCGGGTTTGGCGCCGCCCGAGCCGCACCCGCTGGCGGTGCATTCCGGCAGCGCCCGTGTCGACCTGCAGGCGGCGCTCGCGATGCTGGCGCCCGAATTGGGCTTCAAGGAGCTGATTGATATCAGTGACGAGGAGGCGCGCGAGAACCTCGCGCGGGCGTCGGCAATGGCGCTGTCGTTTGTCGCGCAGTCGGCGCGGGGCACGCGGCGGGCACCGGTGCCTCAGTCCGAGGTCGACAAGGCGAGCTCGATCACCGAGGACTTCCTGATCCGCTGGCGCGGCGAGGCCGATCCGCGGCATGTCAAGGCGATCGACGCTTACTGGGTCTCGGCCGCCGAGCACGGAATGAACTCCTCCACCTTCACTGCACGCGTCGTCGCCTCGACCGGCGCCGACTGCGCCGCCGCTCTCTCGGCGGCCGTTGGTGCGCTCTCTGGACCGCTCCACGGCGGCGCGCCTTCGCGCGTGTTGAAGATGCTCGACGAGGCCGAGCTGTCGGGTGATCCCGAGCGCTGGGTCAAGGACGCCCTCGATCGTGGCGAGCGACTGATGGGCTTCGGGCATCGCGTGTACCGCGCCGAGGACCCCCGGGCTCGCGTGCTGCGGCGAACCGCCCGCGAGCTCGACTCCCCACGCCTCGAGGTCGCCGAGGCGCTCGAGGCGGCGGCATTGGCGGAACTCCACGCTCGCCACCCGGAGCGCGTGCTCGCGACCAACGTCGAGTTCTGGTCGGCGGTCGTTCTCGACTACGCGCAGGTCCCAGC
>DATAJI010000341.1:0-4153 GCA_036262195.1 Solirubrobacteraceae bacterium | reverse complement strand
GGGCGAGACGGTCCGTGAATGGCGGCGGCGGTTCCGGGTGCGGGCGGAGCTGATCGCCTGGCACTTTCTGCGGTGGGCGCGGGCGCTGGACGCCACGTTTGATCCGCCGGCTGGGCAGGGGTCGCCGGTCGCTGACGCGATCGAAGCGATCGGCGTGTGCACCAGGGTGGCGTCGCTGCGGCTCGGGCGACGCTCGCCGTGGTCGTGGGCGTCGGCGCTGACCGTGGGCGGGTTGCTCGCGGTCAACACGTGCACGCCTTGGCCTGTGCCTGAGTGACGGCGATCCTGGCCGCTCGGTTGTCGAGAAACGGTCAGGAGGTGGTTGATGGACAGGGCGCAGGAGATCGGGTTGTTCCGCTGGCAGATCGTCGGCGAGGCGACGGACATGTCACTGTCGGCGCGGGAGCGCGGACGGCTGGTCCGCGCGTTGGCCGAGCGGGAGCACTTGGCCCCGGACGGGCATCGAGTCAGGGTCAGGCGCAACACGCTGGATCGCTGGATCCGCGCGTATCGTGAGGGCGGGTTCGACGGGCTGGTCCCAGCACCGAGGCGGGTCGCGAACACCACGCCTGAGCGCCTGTTGGAGCTCGCGGTCGCGTTGCGGCGTGAGCAGCCGGCTCGGACGGCGGCGCAGATCCACAGGATCATCGTGGAGGCGGAGGGCGCGGCGCCGTCGGCGCGGACGATCCAACGTCATCTCGCGGCGCTGGGGTTGCCGTGGAGGGGCAGTCCGGTCGCGCGTGCGCTCGGCCGGTTTGAGGCCGAGTCGCGCAATGAGTTGTGGACCGGGGACGCGTTGCACGGGCCGTTGATCGACGGTCGCCGCGTGTTCCTGTTCTGCTTTATCGACGATCACAGCCGCTTGCTGGCCGGCTATCGGTGGGCCGCACGGGAGGATGTGCTGAACGCCTCCCGCGCGCTGCGCGCCGGGATCGCCGCACGCGGCCGGCCGAAGGCCGCCTACGTCGACAACGGTTCGCCATTCGTGTCCGGCCAACTGCTGCGGGCGTGCGCGGTGTTGGGGATCCGTCTGATCCACTCCACGCCCGGACGGCCGGAGGGGCGCGGGAAGATCGAACGCGTCTTCCGCACCGTCCGCGAGCAAGTGTTGGTCGAGCTCGAGGACCGCCCGCCCGCCAGTCTCGAGGAGCTCAACAGGATCTTCCAGGCGTGGGTCGAGCAGGTCTACCACCGGCAGGTGCACACTGAGACGGGGCAGGCGCCGCTTGAGCGGTTTCTCGCTGCGGGCCCGCCAACATTGCCGAGCGAGCCTGCGCTGACCGAAGCGTTCCGCTGGTCAGAGCGGCGCACTGTGTCGAAGACCGGCACGGTCGGCTTGCACGGCAACACCTACGAGGTCAACCCCGAGCTCGCCGGCCGCCAAGTCGATCTGATCTTCGACCCGCTCCAGCTGACCGAGATCGAGGTACGTCTCGACGGCCGTCACCGCGGGCTGGCAGTGCCCCTGCAGATCAGACGACACGTCCACCCTCGCGCCCAGCCGACGCCGGAGAAGCCGACCGAGCCGACCGGGGTCAACTACCTCGACCTGATCGAGAAACGCCACGACCAGCAACAGCAGCAACGGATCGACTACCGCAACCTGCCAGGCCCGCCAGCCGACGACACCGCTGACGACGACGAGAACGACAACAAGGAGATGACGGGATGAGTATCGATCGCCTCAGAGCGCATTGGGGGCTGTCGCGCACCCCGTTCACCAAGGAGCTGGCGACCTCGATGCTGTTCGCCTCGGCCGCCCACCAGGAAGCTGTCGCGCGGGTCGGGTGGATCATCACCGAGCGGGCGCTCGGCGTGGTCTGCGGCGAGGTCGGCGCCGGCAAGACCGTCGCCGCCCGGGCAGCGACCGCGATGCTTGACTCAAGCCGCTACTCGATCATCTACCTCCCGAACCCGGCGATCGGAGCGCGCGGGATCTACACCCAGATCGTCACAGCGCTCGGCGCCACCCCCCGGTTCTATCGAGCGACGCTGATCCCGCAAGCGACTGACCTGATCGCCGCCGAGACCGCGGAGCGCGGCAAGACCGTCGTGCTGATCCTCGACGAGGCGCACCTGCTCGGCGCTGAACAGCTCGAAGAGCTGCGGATGCTGACCAACGCCGAGATGGACTCGCGCGCGACGTTCGCGTGCCTGCTCCTCGGTCAGCCGACGCTGCGGCGCAAGCTGCGCCAGGGCACCTTCGCCGCGCTGGATCAGCGGATCGCGCTGCGGTGCACGATCGACGGGATGGACCGCAAAGAGACCGGCGAATACATCGCCCACCACGTCAAGCTCGCGGGCCGCGCCGACACGATCTTCTCCGACGACGCCGTCACGCTGATCCACGACGCGTCCCGCGGGCTGCCCCGCCAGGTGAACAACCTCGCGACACAGACACTGATCGCAGCCTACGCGACCAACAAGTCGATCTGCGACGAGAGCTCCGCCCGCGCCGCGCTCACCGAGATCACCGCCGAATGACCGGCGAGCTGATCTCCCTGTTCAACCAGCCAGAGCCAGCGCCGGCCGGGCCGCGGGCGCTCGCGCTGCCACCACCACCGGCCTGCTGGCCCGCGCCGCCGGACCCGGCCGCCTACCACGGACTACCAGGCCAGGTTGTCGCGAAGATCGCGCCGCACACCGAGGCAGACCCTGCCGCTATCCTCGTCCAGCTGCTGATCTGCTGCGGCGCGCTGATCGGCCGCGACGCGCACTACCGAGTCGAGGCGACACACCATCACCCGAACGAGTTCGTCGTGCTCGTCGGAGACAGCGCGAAGGCGAGGAAGGGCAGCTCGTTCGATCACGTCGCCCGGCTGCTCGGCCATGCCGACCCGGCGTTCACCGCACGACTGACAACGGGCCTCTCCAGCGGTGAGGGGCTGATCTGGGCGGTCCGCGACCCGCAAGGCCCCGACCCCGGCGCCCTCGACAAGCGGCTGCTCGTGATCGAACCGGAGTTCGCGACGGTCCTAAAGTCCACCAGCCGCGAGCTCTCGACACTGTCACCCACGCTGCGTTCTGCGTGGGACGGACGGCCGCTCGCGCTGCTCACCCGCACCGCACCGGCGCGGGCCACCGAGGCGCACATCTCGATCATCGGGCACATCACCCAGACCGAACTCGCGCGGCACACCACCACGGTCGAGATCGCGAACGGATTCCTGAATCGGTTCATCTTCGCGGCCGTCCGCCGGGTCCGGCTGCTACCCGAAGGCGGCGATCCGGACCCGCTGAAAGGCACCGGCCTGGCCCGTTACCTGACCAGCGTGCTCAAGCACGCCCACACCGCCGGACGAGTGACACTCACACCCGACGCGCGTGAGCTGTGGTGGCACACCTACCCGCAGCTGACCCAGCCGGCCGACGGTCTGCACGGACAGCTCACCGCCCGCGCCGAGGCGCACGTCATCCGCCTCGCGCTTCTCTACACGCTGCTCGACGGACAGAAGACGATCCAGCCCGAGCATCTCCACCCAGCACTCGCGCTCTGGGACTACGCCAGCCGCTCCGCCGCCTGGGCGCTCGGCCAAGCCACCGGCGACCCGCTCGCCGAGCACATCCACGCCGCGCTCACCCGCTCACCCGACGGACTCACCCGCACCCAGATCCGCGATCTCTGCCAACGCAACCTCCCCGCCGACCGCGTCGAGCAAGCACTCGCCGCGCTCGCCGCCACCGGCCGCGCCAGCCAGCACCGCACCCTCACCGGCGGCCGCCCCGCAGAACACTGGACCGCCGCACCAACGCCCGGCGCCTGACCCGCCACCAGCCACCAGCCACGCGCGAGTGGATCGCATCGCTCGCCCGTCCAGCCTCGACCACCAGCACCCCTCGCGAACCCCCGGCCACCACCGCGGCGAGCGATCACCAGCGAAAGCGAAGCGGTCTCAACACGCGACGCACAACCACATCGCCCCCGACCTGGCCTCCTTCACTGCCGCCGTTCCCGACACCACCGGCACCCCTTTGGTCGTTCGGTCGTTCGCCTCCCAGATCACCATCTTCGATGGCGCCGTCATCACCATCCAGCGTGTCCGTCAACAGTCTAGCCGTCGCTGACGGCGCTAGTCTCGCAAATCGCCACAAGCGCGCACGTGTCGCATCGGAGAAGGGTCGGCCCGATCGTCGCTGGTGCGCTAACTGAAGG
>DATAJI010000340.1:0-1941 GCA_036262195.1 Solirubrobacteraceae bacterium | reverse complement strand
GTCCTGGCTGGGAAACAGGCGGTCGTACGAGTCCATCGTCAGCGTTCGGCAACGAGCCATGGCGCCAGTCAATGCCATCAGCCCAAAGCGACGTGCGAGGGCGGCTGGCACCGGGGCATCGAAGAAGAACCACACGTGAGCGCCGTGTCCCGAGCGCGATCGCTCAACGGCCGCGATCACATCGAGTTCACGACACGCCTCTCGGATCGCGGCCGCGTCCTCGCGCCATGAGCGCCGGTCGAGGTCGATCGTCAACAGCCAGCACGTGTCGTCCGCGAGGAGCGGATACACGCCCATCACCTGCCGGCCGGTCAGATGAGCAAGCAGCTCACGCTCAGCGGGCTCAGCGAAAGCTTGGTTTGGGCATTTGCCGCACTTGACCGTCGGCTTCTCGCAAACGCCGACCTTCCACTCGTTACGGCAGCTGGGGGACCAGCCGCTGCGGCTCTTGTCGCGCTTCTCCCAGCGAACGGGGAAGACGTCCTCGCGGCCTCGGAAGAGGGCTGAGAAGAGAGCGATCTTACGCTGCGGCGACCAGGCGTCCTCGCTCCTCGCGCCGCCGGCGTCGTGGCCTTGTGGCGCGTGCTCCGCGCGACTTGCACGCAGTTGCTCGATCCGCTGCCGGGCTTCCTCCCGCAGCTCGTCAAGGTTGCCGAGGCGCGCCACCTCTTCGGCGATTGCCGCGTCCAGTCCGTCGACGTCAGACACGACCGTGATTGTGCAGGCGCTACCGGCGCGAACGACGTGGGCAGGCCTGCGATCAGCACGCCAACGATGAGCTTGAGGCGTCGCACTTCTGCGCGAGGGGTTCCGCACCGTTGCTTCTTTCACTCGCCTACTGTAATCTCGTACCGAGGAGTATTGACTTATGTCGAGCGCATTGCTTACGAGAAGCGAAGCTGCCCAGCTGAGCGGGGCGTCGAGCGTCGCGGTCAAGAAGGCGATCGACCAGGGAGTGATCCCTGCGCGCTCCGTGAAGCGAGCCTCGCTGGTCGAGGCGGAGGACGTCGGGCTGCTCGCGTTGCTGGCGCTGATCCAGGATGCGCAGCTGCCGGTAGCCCAGAAGAAGCGGCTGCGCTCCTGGCTGCGCTCGAGCGGGTCCGCAGCCGAGCTTGAGCTCTCTCCTGCGCTAGTAGTTCGCAGGACGCCAGAAGTTGGCGAGGCGGTCGCGCGTGCTGAGCGCTACGCGCGGTTGCGCGAGAAGTGGATCGTGACCGATGAAGAGCGCCGGGCCGGCGGCGAGCCGATCATCAAAGGCTCACGGGTCAGTGTCTACACCATCGCCGGGCGACTCGCGGCCGGCGACAGCGACCAAGCGCTCGAACTCGACTACCCACATATCCCGGCCGAGGCCCGCGAGGTGGCGGCCGCCTACGGCTCAGCCAGTCCCCGCCGCGGGCGTCCGCGACGCATCGCTCGTCAACCGTGAGTCCGACACCGCTGGCCTTCTGCTACTCATCGACCGATTGCGAGCTGGTCGAAGGAGCCTCCGTGGCGAGCTCCGCTGGCGTAACTACGAATCCGAGGCGCTTGGCTCCACGATGGAGCCTCACGTCAAGCGTGACGAGCCGGCAACCGAGCAGGTCGGCCACCGCGAGGTATTCGGCGTCGTAGGTCTTGGCCCATCCGAACTCGCCGGCGAGCTGCCAGGCCCTGCGCGTCGGTCCTTCCGGTCGCCGTTCGGCGATCTGCAGCTTGGCTCCGAGAAATCGCTGGAGTGCCTGTTCGCCAAGGTCTTGTGAGATCTCGCCGCGAAATGCCATCTCGTGCAGGACCGAGGGCACCTCGCTCCAAAGCAGCGGCGGCCCGATCGGCTCGTTGTTGCCGAGGCTGCTGCTGGCCTCCTCGCCGATCCTGTCGAGCGACAGCTCGACGGCGAGACTCGCGTCGCAGGCGAGCACCTCAGTGCGACGCGCGCGAGCGCCGCACTGCCGCTACGAC
>DATAJI010000339.1:0-14025 GCA_036262195.1 Solirubrobacteraceae bacterium | reverse complement strand
CTCTCGGTCCGTGCCCGGAACCGCTGACAGTTGTTTGCACTTTGTTTGCACTTCGGGACCACCCCGGTGGTTGCTCCCCACCGGCGGCCACAAAGGGCTCGGCTTTGGTCGTGTATTACGCGTGGCTGCGCGGCTACCATTTGGCGATTGGAGTGTCAGCGAAGAAGCTTGATTTGACCGTTGGTGAGCTGGTGGAGATCGGTGGCCGCCGCTATGAGGTCGTGCCGGATCGGCGCGGCGGCGTGACGCTCGAACCGCCGATCACACCGGCGGCGCAGCTGCATGCCGAGCGCGGCACCCGACCGGCATCAGCCGAGAACTTCGAGCGGCTCTCTAGTGACGTTCCCCTAGACGACGAAGGCTAGTTGTGCCGGAAGGCCCGTCCGCGCGGTCGGCGCCCGTCGCGATCGAGTTCGGATCGGTGGAATGGAATGAACTGAGCTGGAGGGAGCGGCCAGCAAATCGGTCCGATAGGCCGCTGCAAATCCGGCAGGTGGTTGACTGCAAATCGGTCCGCCTCAGCAGGGCCTAGCCGCGCGGTTGACCCCGCCGTACGCCGTCCGTACAATTCCGCCATGCGCGCGCAACGCTTGGAGCTCCGGCTCACCGACGACGAGCGATTGCTCGACGCCGCCGCGGCAGCGGCCGTAGGCGAGACCCTGAGCGACTTCTTCCGGCGCGCTGCACGGGCGCGGGCTGAGGAGGTACTCGCCGATCAGCGAGACATCGTCCTGAGCGAGGAAGACGCAACGCGATTCCTCGACGCGCTCGAGACGCCTGACAGCGAGACGGTTGGACGCCTGCGCGAACTGCGCGCCCGCGCGTGAGCGCCGAGCTCGACCGCACGCATCGCTTCGACCCAGCCCTACACAACGCCGCCGACTTCGACTGCGGCAACGAGCTTCTCAACCGCTGGCTGACCCGCTACGCCCGCCAAAGCGATCGGCGCGACGCCGCTCGGACGTTCGTGATCGCAGACCTGGAGGGCGCCGTCCGCGGCTACTACGCGCTCGTAGCGGGCCAGCTGCACCACGAAGGCGCGACGCCGCCAGTACGCCAGGGGCAGTCTCCGAAGTTTCCGATCCCGGTCGCCCTCCTGGCGCGACTCGCCGTTGACTCGCTACACCAGGGCCAAGGAGTCGGAGCGGCACTCCTGCGCGACGCGCTCGCGCGCGTCCAGGTCGCCTCCACCGAGGTAGCGGTGCGCGCGGTCGTCGTCCACGCAATCGACGATCAAGCCGCCGCCTTCTACCGGCGATTCGGCTTCCGCGCGCTCGCCGACACACCCCGCACGCTGATGGTTACCCTCAGCGAACTGCGTGCCGCGGGCTACTGACGCCAACCCGAAAACGACCCGGAGTGATATTTGCCTGCCGGCAGATATCTTATCGGAGCACGCACGGCGAGGACCGAACAGGCTGCGGCCACCATCTGGCCGACGCCTCCGCCCGGCAGCGACGGGAAAGTGCAGGGGCCCCGTTCAGCCGGTGTTGCGAAGCCCGCTGGCGATACCGTTGATCGTCAGCAGGCTCACCCTGCCGAGCGCGTCGTGGTCTTCGTGGCTGTCTCGGCGGAGGCTTGCGAGCAGCGCGATCTGGACGAACGACAGCGGGTCGACGAACGGGTTGCGGCGATCGATCGACGCTTGGAGCACCGGCTCGGAATCGAGCAACCGGCCGTTGCCGCGGATCAACAGCAGCTCGGTCTCGGCGCGGGCGAGCTCGGCGACCAGCGCTCCCCAGATGCGATCTCGGTGATGCGCGTCATCCCAGAGCTGGGTGTAGCGACCGGCAATCCCGAGGTCGGCCTTCGCCAGCGCCATCTCTGCGTTCGCGAGCAACGTGGCGAAGAACGGCCACTCATCAGTCATCTCGCGCAGCAGCTCGACACCGTGACGCTCACGCGCGCCCGCGAGCGCCGTGCCAAGCCCGAGCCACGCCGGCAGCACGATTCGCGATTGGGTCCAGGCAAAGACCCATGGGATCGCCCGAAGGTCATCGATCCCGTCGTGCGCCCCGCGTCGCGCCGGGCGCGACCCGAGCCGGAGCCGCGAGATCTCCTCCAGCGGCGTAACCGCATCGAAGAAGCGCACGAACGCAGGGTCCTCGTGCACGAGCGTGCGATAGTCGCTAGCCGAGGTCTCGGCCATATCCTCCACGACCCGCTCGAACACCTCGTGGCGGGCGGCGCCATCGGACGCGCCAGTCGTCAGGGTCGCGCTCGCTGCGAGCTCGAGCTCGCGATGGGCGATCTCCGGCACCGAGTACTTCGCCGTCAGGACCTCGCCCTGCTCGGTCATCTTCAGCCGGGCGTTGACGGTACCCGGTGGCAGCGCAAGGATCGCGCTGTTCGTCGGGCCGCCGCCGCGTCCGATCGCGCCGCCGCGTCCGTGGAAGAACACCCAGCTGACAGCGTGCTTGCGAAGCACGGCCGCGATCTGCATCTGGGCGCGGTACGCAGCCCACGCTGAGGCGACGTAGCCAACGTCCTTGTTCGAGTCCGAGTAGCCGATCATCACCTCTTGTTCGTCACCGACCGCGCTTAGGGCCGCGCGGTACACCGGCTCACGGAGCAGGGCTTCCATTGTCGTCGGCGCCGCAGCGAGCGTCGCGCCAGCCTCGAACAGCGGCACGATCCGTAGCCAAGCGCCAACGCCGCCTGCGTTGGCTAGGCCGGCCTCCTTCATCAGCAGCAGCACCTCGAGAAGATCGACTGGACTCTCCGTGCCCGAGATCACGTACGCCTGAACGGCGCCGCGATGGGGTCCCGAGAGAGCCGCTCGCAGCATGCGGAACGTCTCGATCGTCTCCTGCGTCGTCGCCGAGAAGCCCTCGATGTCGGCCGGGATCAACGGGCGGTGGTCCGTGATGTGCGCAACGAGCAGCGCGAAACGGGATTGCTCGTCAAGCCCCTGGTAGTCCTCGCAGGTCCCGAGGGTCGCATACACCTCGCTGAGCGCGCTTTGATGTACACGAGCGTGCTGGCGAACGTCGAGCCGTGCGAAATGGAAGCCGAACACCTCGACCTGTCGAATCACGTCGTGCAGGTCGCCAGCGGCGGTGAACTCCCCGGCCCCGTCGATCAGCGACCGCTCGACGCCACGAAGGTCCTCGAGCAGCTCGGCCGGCTCAGCGTA
Organism: Solirubrobacteraceae bacterium; assembly: GCA_036262195.1. GTDB lineage: Bacteria > Actinomycetota > Thermoleophilia > Solirubrobacterales > Solirubrobacteraceae > Palsa-513. Next base: position 10,889 of record DATAJI010000339.1, on the reverse strand, counting down.
TCCGCCGGGGGCGCGCTGGGCAGTCGCGCGCACGCGCTCCCGCACGAAGGTCAGTGCGCGACGGTACGGCTCCTCCGGGTTGAGCGCCGCGAGCTGAAGGGCGAGATCGGGAAAGTCGTCGGCGCCGCTCAGGAGGATCCCGTCGAGGCCGACCACGGGACCGCTGACCCGCTCCGAGAGGGAGAGGCGCCCGGCGAGCAGCTCCATCCGCGCTTCGAGGAATCGCAGGCACTGCTCGCGCATCAACTCGAGTGCCTGCACCGTGGTGGCGGAGGTGACAAACGGATTGCCGTCGCGGTCGCCGCCGATCCAGGATCCGAAGGTCAGCAGCGGTGGCACCTCAAAACGCTCGCCCGGGTAGTACTCCTCGAGCGCCCGCTCGAGGTCGCGGTAGATGCGCGGCACAGTCTCGGCCAGCGTCGAGACGAAGTGGACGAGACCGCCCCTGACCTCGTCCAGCACCGTCAGCGAGATCGCCCGTAGCTCGTCCGAGCCCCAGAGCTCCTGCACGGTAGCGAGCAGGCGCGCGCGGGCGCCGGCGACGTCACGATCGCCGTGGTCCAGCTCGCGCAGGATCGCGAACAGCCGGGCGAGCTTCTCGATCGTCGTCCGCCGGCGCGCCTCGGTCGGGTGTGCGGTCATCACGAGCCGCAGCTCAGCGTGCGCGAGCAGCGCTTGCAGCTCGGCGGCCGTGGTACCGCGCTCGGCGAGCTCCGCGATCGCGCGGCGCATCGATCCCGCTCGTGGCGCTGGTGCTTCCCGCTCCTCTCGTCGGCGGATGCGGCGCACACGATCGTTGTCCTCGGCGAGGTTGATGAGCTGGAACCAGCGCGTGAGCGAGCGGACCAGCACTTCGGTTTGGCTCAGGTCGAGACCAGCAACCAGTTCGGTGAGGCGCTCGGCCGCCTCCTCGTCGCCGGCGCGCGCGGCACGGCCGAGGGCCACAGCCTGGTCCAGGAGGTGAACTGCCGGAGGCCCGTCGCTGGCGCGCACGACCGCGTGGAGGACCTCCGCGAGCAGTGCCTCATCGGCTGCGAAATCGCGCGAGGCCGCGACGGTGGGAACTTGGCTCGTGGCGCTCACGTGCCGAATCGTCACATTTCGCGGGCTGCCATGTCGCGCCCCGGAGAAGAGCCCGGTGCGGAGCCGGCGGTTCTTGCGCGATCACCTACACTGCCGCGGTGATCGATTTGCGCGAAGAGCAGCCGATCTGCCTCGATGAGGAGCCCTCGACGACGCGTGCGGCCGTTACGTTCGCCAAGCGTAGTCACGAAGGGCAGCGGCGACGCTGTGACGGCGCGCCGTTCATCCTCCACCCGCTCGAGGTCGCGGCCCTGCTCCGGAGCGCCCGCGCAGATGACGAGCTGATCGCCGCCGGCGTGCTGCACGACGTGATCGAGAAGTGCGCAGTCACGCCGGCAGAGCTAAACGAGCGGTTCGGCACGCGGGTCACAGCCCTCGTCAGCGCCGTCAGCGAGAACCCTCTGATCGATGGCTACGCAGCCCGGAAGGCGGACCTCCGCGCGCAGGTCGCGCGATCGGGAAGGGACGCTCTGACGCTGTTCGCCGCCGACAAGGTCTCGAAGGCTCGCGAGCTGCAGATCGCCGGCGCCAAGCTTCCAGCGCGCCGCCTCACCCATTACCGGAAGAGCCTCGAGCTGCTCGAGACGCGGCTCCCCGGCCACCCGCTGACGCGGCAGCTGGGAGCCGAGCTAGCGCGGGTGCCGGCCCGCCCGACAGCGCTGGCGAACTCCACGCCCTGAGCCAGCGGTACCGCTAGCCGGTGCCGCGCAACGCTCGTCGGATCGTCGCGGAAAGCTGTGCCGTCGTCGGCGCGCTGAGGACCTTGACGAACGGCGGGCTGAAGGTGCTGACGGTCGAGCGCACGATGAACACGGGATAGGCGGTGAACCCGCCGACCAGTGCCACCCTCGCCGCCTGCTCGATCAAAGCCGGCCACAGCGGTCGGCGGCACGCTGACCGCCACAGCCGGCGGTTTAGCCCGAGTGAAGCCGCGAGCGTCCCCGGTGAGTCGAGCGGGCCATCGCTCTGCGAGGTGCTGCGGGTGTAGGCGAGCTGCGCGTAATCCCAGCCCTGGCTCTGCTCGCCAGCGGCGAACACCCCCAGCGCAAACTGCTCCGAGCGCGGACTCTCGACGATCGGTTCGAGCTCGATACTGACCGCGCGCGAGCGGACGAAGCGCCTGATCAGCGACGCAACCGTGGTGCGGGCCGCCGTTGCGCAGGGCGCACAGACAAGATCGGCGTACTCAAACACCGCGACCGGCGCCGAGCTGGCACCGAGTACCAGCCCTTGCTGGGGAATTCCTCGAAGCTCGCCGCGAACGGCCGCGACAGCGGCCTGGAGTGCCGGCACGGGTGTCTGGCGCACGATGTTAGGACTCGTGAGCGCAGGTCGGCCCGCGGCGCCGGGCGCCACCGACACGAGCGCCATCGCGCACCCCACGGCCGATACAAACAGCCTGCGCCTCAACTCAGTCTCCGTGCCGGATAAGCGCTTGCGTCGCGGCAACGGTCGCAACCTCGGCTGCCTGAGCGACTGGCGCTGGAACCCTCGCCGTGCTAGCCGTCAACCGTTCGATCACGCCGCGCGATCGAACCAGCCGAAGCTGAGCGCCGGCTTAAGGCCCGGCCCCGGGCGCGGCCGAGGCGGCCGCGCCGGGAAAGGACGCTACTCGTCGGTCCCAGCGTCGCTGGCGGCCTCGCCGGACAGGCGCGTCTGCAGCTCCTTGATGTGATCGACGCCAGCCGTGAGCTCACCGTGTGAGATCTCTCCACGACCGACGAGCCCGAAGGCCGTCTTGCCAAGATCGCTGTAAGCCTGTCCCAGCTCACGCTTGGTCTGCACTTCCTGCGCCGTCTCACGGGCCTTGTTTCCGGCCTGCTCAGCGCCTGCCTTGAGTTTGTCAACGATTCCCATATTGCCTCCGTCTTGGGGGTTGCTTCGCACGTAGAGCTTAGGCCCCGGGGGCGTCAGGCGCGGTAACGCGAGCGTGACCGCGACGTCCAAGCTCGCGGCGGTGGCGTTGGCGTGACACTCCCACGCTCCACTGTCCGCGCGCGGCCTCGCCGTCAGTCACGCCGCGCAGATATCGCAAGCGCCGTGGAAGACGACTTCGTGCTCGGAGACATCCAGCGCGACGCGCTCCGAGACGTGGCGGATCGCGCGTTCGAGCTCCTCATCGGCGAACGGAGCGACGGTCCCGCAGTAGTCGCAGATGAGGTGGTGATGGTGGTGCGTGCCGCCGCGCGCGGCTTCGAAGCGCCACATCGCCTCCCCGACCTCGAGCTTCGTGACGAGGCCCAGCGCTTCGAGCTCGGCGAGGATGCGGTAGATGCTGGCGCGTGAAACCGCTCGCGCGGACTGAGATTGGTGACGCAGCATCTCTTCGATCTCGATCGCCGAGCGGGCGCAGGCCTGCGTGTCGAGGAGCTCGAGCAGCGCGTGGCGGGCGCCGCCGCGACGGTACCCGGCATCTTGGAGTGCGCGGCTGGCGCGCTCATACCACTCGGTGTGTTCGCCCTTCACCATCAGCGGATCGAGTGTAACTCGGCCGGTCACCGGCTCGCCGCCGGGAGCCGGTGAATGGTGCTACGTCCGCGGTTGGCGTTCCGCCTCCAGGCCGCGCATAGGCGCCCGACCGTGTAGGACGCGGCGCTGACGGTGCCAACGAAGAATCCGACCGGAAGGTTGGTCTGGTAGGAGAGCGCGATCGCGGCCCAGACGATCGCGAGTGCGATGGCGACCGATAGCCCGAGCGCTTGGAGAGGCTTGTCGGTGAACGAACGGGCGGCGGCCGGCGCGCCGATCATCAGGCTGAAGATGAGCAGGGTGCCGACGACGGGCACTGTCATCGTCGTCGCGAGCGCGACTACGGCGAGGAACGCGAGATCGATTCGTCCGGTGGCGATGCCGCGGGATTCGGCGACGTCGGGTAGCAGTGAGGAGAGCATGAGGGGGCGGTAAAGGAGCGCGATCGCGATCAGGCAGACGACTGCGAGCGCGGCGGTCGGGATCAGCTGGCTGGTGCTGACGCCGAGGATCTCGCCGAACAGGAGCGAGTAGACCTCGGGCGCGTATTCGACGCTGAGGCTGACGAACAGCGCGCCGAGGCCGAGCATCAAGACGAGCGTGAGGGCCGTTGCGACGTCGTGGCGGCCGCGGTGGCCGAGCGCGCCGATACTGAGCGCTCCGAAGAGTGCGAAGAGGCCGAATCCGATCAATGTGTTGACGCCGATCAGGCTCGCGGCGACGGCGCCCGCGAACGAGCCGTTGGGGATCGCGTGAGCGACGAACGCCGAGCCGCGTAGGACGACGAAGAAGCCGACGAGGCCGGCGACGATGGCAACGATCGAAGCGACCATCCAGGCGTGCACCATGAAGCCGGAGAACATCAGCTGAGCGTCGGGCCGGATGCGGGGTCGGACGCGACGCTCGGCCGGCGTCGCCGGCGGCGTTGCGGGAGACCCGAGAGCAGGTAGCCGAAGAAAATCAGCGTGACGACGAAGAAGCTGACTGGCCAGCTCTCGCCCGACTGGTGGTACCAGTCGTAGCTGTCGTAGGAGAGCACGATGCCGAGCCAGCAGGATGCGATCCCGATCGCTGCGGCGGCTGCGATCGCACGGGCGGGGCTTCGCGTCAGGCGCAGCGCGGTCGCGGCCGGGCCGACGAGCAGCGCGGTGGCGAGGATCGTGCCGATCGTGAAGGCCGCGAGCGCGACCGCGATCGCCAGCGCGAGCAGGAAGGCGGCGCCGACGAAGCGGACCGGGATCCCGCGGGCTGCGGCGAGCTCGGGGCTGACCGAGCTGAGCAGCAGGGGGCGCCCGAGCGCCGCGACGAGGCAGAGCGCGAGCGCGCTGAAGGCGCCCACGGCGGGGATCGAGGAGCTCGTGATCGCGAACATCGAGCCGAACACGATCGAGACCGTCGCCCCGGTGGTGTTGTCGTACACGCTGTCCAGATACAGGAACAGGGCGGCAAGGCCGAGCCCGGCACCGAGCACGATGCCCGTTGCGAGATCGCGCCCGCGGGGACGCTGGATACCGATCAGCTCCATCACGGCGGACGCCGCTACGGCGGCGACGCCGAAGCCCCAAAGCGGGCCGGCGCTGACCAGGAAGGCGCCCGATCCCCCGGTAGTACTGATGTCGCCGAGCGCCTCGCCGGCGAACGACTGGCCGCGAATCACCGTGAACACGCCAACGGTGCCGCAGACCAATGCGGCGACGGCGCTTACGGTCGCCGCGACCTGGACGATCTGGCTCGTGAAGAACCCGGGGGCGAAGATTGCTGCCAATTGCTGGCTCACGCGATGATCTCGACCTGTGTCTGGGTGTGAGAGTGGTCGCCACTGTCGGCGAGCTCACCGGCCTCTCCGGCGACGACGAGCACGCGGCCGTGGACCTGGAGAACGTCTACGTGATGGCCGTAGAGCGCGCTCAACACAGAGGTCCTGACGACCTCCTCGGTGGTGCCGCTTGCCGCGCGGCCGCCGGCAAGGTAGACGATGCGGTCGATCACCGGTAGCAGCGGGTTCATCTCATGCGCCGAGATCAAGACCGCGATCTGCTGCTCGGAGGCGATCCGTGCCAACAGCGCGACGACCTCGTTGCCGCTGCGCAGGTCGAGGTTGGCGAGCGGCTCGTCGAGCAGCAGCAGCTTGGGCGCGGCGATCAGCGCGTGGGCGATCAGGACGCGCTGCTGCTCGCCGCCCGAGAGCGTGCCGACGCGGGCGTCTGCGAAGCCGCGTGCATCGACCGCCTCAAGCATCTCATCGACGCGCGCACGCCGCGCACGCGTCGGCACCGCGATCCCGTAGCGGTGCGCGTCGAGACCGAGGCCGACTAGGTCACGGGTTCGCAGTGGCACGTCCGGGTCGAGCTGGAACTTCTGCGGCACGTAGCCGATCAGCGGGTTGCGCCGCGAGCGCGGCGCGCCGCCGACCAGAACAGTGCCGTGCGCGGCCTGCAGGCCGAGGATGACCCGGAACAGCGTCGTCTTGCCGGCACCGTTGGACCCGATCAGGCCGGTGAACTCACCCGGCTCGATCGAGAAGCTGACGTCGCGCAGGACCTCGTGGCCGGCCAGGCTGACGGTGAGGTGGTCGACCGCGAGGATCGAAGCGCCGCCGTTCGAGGACCGCTCGCTCACAGCTTCTGCGTCGAGACCTTGTCGGCCACGGCCTTCCGTAGCGCGTTGATCTCCGCGAGCATCCACGCCTGGTAGTCGTAGCCGGGTGTCGGCATCGTCTCGTAGACGCCGACGACCGGGATGCCGTACTTCTTGGCGTCTGCGAGGAACGACGCCGTCAGCGAGTCGGTGACCTGCTGGTTGTAAACGAACACCTTGACCAGATGCTTGGGGAACAACGAGTCCTGGAAGGTCACGGCCTGCGGGGCTGGATCGACGCCGTTCATGATGTCGGCCTGCAGCGGGAACGGCGTTTCGTTGAGCGTCCCGGCCGCCTCGAGCATGTAGTCACCAACCGGTTCCGTCGTTGCGACCGGGGTCTCTGGGTAGCGCTTCGCGAACGCCGCTAAGGCCGCGTACCAGGGCGTCAGCGAGTTATCGAACCTCGTCGCGTTGGCCTGGAAGTAGGCGCGATGCGACGGCAGGATCGCCGCGAGGTCTCTGTCCAGCGCCTTCGCGACCGCCGGCATCGTCGTCGGCTTGTACCAGAGGTGCGGATTAGGCGTTGAGTCCGGGAGGCCGAGCAGCTTCTGCACGTCGATCACCTTGCGCGAGGCGTTCGGCGATGCCTTCTCGATGTTGTCCATGTAGGTGTCGTAGCCGACCCCGTTCTGAACGACGATCTGAGCAGCGCTCACGACCCTGGCGACGCTAGGGCTCGCCTCGAACGAATGCGGGTCGGTGTTTGGGTTGCTCTCGATCGCGGTCACCTTCACGTAGGGCCCGCCGATCTGGCTGATCACGTTGGCGTACTCGTTCTCAGCCCCAACCGCAACGATCGGTCCGCGCGACTCGCCAGCGGTCGCGGCACCCGCGAAGGTCGCGAGCACGGCGACGGCTAACACGGCCGGCACGAGCGCTACTACGACTGCGCGACAGGCAACTCTCATCGAACACCTCGGTCAAACGTCTGGACACGCGGTCAAAAGTCAGCGGTGTCTCCATAGCGTATATGAGACTGCGTCGCGTTATTATCTGCGCTGAAGCCGGGCCTGGAGGTGCCGTTCACACAAGCCCGCGGTGCCACGGTCGATCGCCATACCCGAGGTGAGCGCGCGAATATGCGACGCTGCCGCCGATGGCGGATCCAGAGCTGCCAAACGAGCCGCCCGACGCAGCCACGGTGATGGCGCGAATCGGCGGCGAGAACTTCCCGGTGGCGCCGTGCTGGCTCCCGCTGCGAGCGCGCGAGCACCTACAGGCGATCTACGGCTTCGCCAGGTTAACCGACCAGCTCGGCGACGAAGTGCCAGGCGAGCGTCTTGCCGCGCTCGATTGGCTCGAGGACGAGCTTGATCGCGCCTTCGCCGGCAGCGCGGAGCATCCGCTGATGCGCCGACTGGCGACGACGATCGCCGCCTGCGAGCTGCCGCGCGAGCCGTTCGTTCGCCTGATCGATGCCAACCGCGGCGACCAGCTCGTGAACAGCTACGAGCGCTGGAGTGATCTCCTCGACTACTGCGCGCTCTCGGCGAACCCGGTCGGCGAGCTTGTGCTCCACGTGTTCGATGCCGCCACGCCCGAGCGGATCAAGCAGTCAGACGCCGTCTGCACAGCGCTTCAGGTGATCGAGCACTGCCAGGACGTGCGCGAGGACCTCGAGCGCGGGCGCGTCTACCTGCCGCTCGCGGACCTCGCGCTCTACGGCTGCTCGCTCCCGGACCTCGAGGCGCCACGCGTTTCGGACGGCCTGCGCGACGTGCTTCGCCTGGAGACGACGCGAGCCTCGGCGTTACTCGACGACGGCCGGCCGCTCGTCAGCTCACTTGATGGCTGGGCGCGGATCGCGGTCGCAGGCTACGTCGGAGGCGGTCGGGCGGCGCTGAGCGCGCTCGCACGCGCCAATTTCGAGGTGCTCGCGCTGACGCCCCGCCCGTCGCGGCGGCGGCGGATCGGATCAATCCTCCGAACGCTCAGTGGAGCGGCGCGGTGAGCGCCACGACACTCTCCCCGGGCGGCCCCGCCACGGCCGAGGCGCTACGCCACTGTGCAGCGGTAACGCGCCGTGAGGCAGCGAACTTCTATTACGGGATCCGCCTGCTGCCACGGGCGAAATTCGACGCGCTGTGCGCGATCTATGCGTTTGCGCGAGCGGTCGACGACATCGGCGACGGATCGCTCGGCGAACAGCAGAAGGTCGCCGATCTAGCCCGCGCACGCAGCGCCATCGAGACAATGGACAAAGCCAGCGCGGACCCGGTGATCGTGGCGCTCGCGAGCGTCGAGCATCACTTTGCGCTGCCGCGCGACGCTTTCACCGACCTGATCGACGGCGTGCAAATGGACATCACCGGCGTCAGCTACGAGACCTTCGACGAGCTCGTCGTGTACTGCCGGCGAGTGGCCGGGTCGATCGGACGACTCTGCCTCGCGGTGTTCGGCAGTCGGGACCCTGCCGCCGACTCCCTGGCCGACGACCTCGGCGTGGCCCTGCAGCTGACGAACATCCTCCGCGACGTGCGCGAGGACGCGCTCAATGGGCGGGTCTACCTCCCGGCCGATGATCTGCGCCGGTTCGGCTGGCCGCGCGAGGCTGGCGGCGACGCAGCCGCGATCGCCGCGTTGAGTCCGGGCGAGCCCGGAACACTCGCGGCGCTGGTGCACTTCGAGGTGGAGCGCAACCGCGAGTGGTTTGCGCGTGGTAAGCGACTGATCGCACTGCTCGATCGCCGCAGCGGTGCCTGCGCGCTCGCGATGAGCCAGATCTACGAAGGCGTGCTAGAGCGGATCGACGCTCGCCCCGAGCGGATCCTCGAAGGGCGTGTGAGCCTCCCGGCAGTTGCCAAGACGCGCCTCGCGCTGCGCAGTCTCCTGTGGCGCGGGACGTGAGCCCGCCACGCGCGGTCGTCATCGGCGGCGGCGTCGCCGGCATCACGTCGGCACTAGACCTCGCCGCCCGCGACGTCGACGTGACACTGGTCGAGGTTCGGCCGAGGCTCGGCGGCGCCGCCTACTCGTTCGAGCGCGACGGCTTGGCACTCGACAACGGCCAGCACGTGTTCCTGCGCTGCTGCACCGCCTACCGCGCACTGCTCGACCGGATCGGCGGCAGCGGCGGCGTCGAGCTCCAGAGCCGGCTCGAGATCGCGGTGCTGCGGCCCGGTCACCCAATGGCGCGCCTGCGGCGCAGCCGTCTGCCGGCACCGGGGCAGCTCGGTCCGGCGTTGCTCCGCTACCGTCATCTGTCATTGCGCGAACGGCTCGGCGTAGGCCGCGCCGCCCTCGCGCTCGGGCGCGTTGATCCCGCACGCGACGACGAAACCTTGGGCAGCTGGCTCGCGGCGCATGGGCAGAGCCCCCGCACGATCGCCAACCTGTGGGATCTGATCGCTCTGCCAACGCTGAACGTGCCGGCCGCAACGGCATCACTCGGCCTCGGAGCGTTCGTCTTCCAGGAGGGGCTGCTGCGTAGCGCAGCAGCCGGCGACATCGGCATCCACCGCGCTCCGCTCGGCGAGATCATTGGGGCGCCGGCGCGCCGGACGCTGGCGCAAGCGGGCGTTGACGTGCGCCTGCGCTGGCGCGCGAAGACCGTCGAGCGCGCCGGCAAGCGGTTCGAGGTGCGCGGCGAGCGCGACAGCTTGAGCGCCGACGCCGTCGTGCTCGCGGTCCCGCATGCGCGAGCCGCCGCGATCGTTCCGAGCGAGCTTCGCACTGCCGCGACATCGTTCGAGGGTCTCGGAAGCTCACCGATCGTCAACGTGCACGTCGTCTACGACCGCCGGGTACTCGACCATCGGTTTGCCGCCGGCGTCGAGACTCCCGTCCAGTACGTCTTCGACCGGACACCCGCCAGTTGGGAGGACGAGCGCCAGTACATCGCTGTGTCGCTCTCGGGGGCCGAGCTCGAGGCCGCGATGCCCAGCGAAGAGCTTCGTCAGCGCTACCTGCCGGCGCTAGCCGAGCTCCTGCCACGCGCGCGAGACGCCGAGGTGCTGCGCTTCGCGGTGACGCGCGAGCATGCGGCGACGTTTCGGGCGATCCCAGGTACACGCGCACTTCGACCAAGAGCCGAGACGTCGGTGCCGGGATTCGCCCTCGCCGGCGCCTGGACGGCCACCGACTGGCCGGCAACGCTCGAGGGCGCGGCACGCAGCGGCCACGCGGCAGCCAGCGTCGCGATCGAGTACATCCGAGGCGTCTGACGAGCGCTAAACCTCTTCCGACGGCGCTGCTGGGATCGACTCGCGGGCGGCTTCGCCATCGAGGCCGCTGGCGCGCAGGAGATCGACAGCGATTGCCCGAGTCTGACCGATCATCACGCTCGTTCGCAGATCGTGGTGGAGCGCCAGGACACCCGTCGCCTGCTCGCTCGCGAGAATCGCGAGCGAGCGTGTGGCCGCCGCGTCCGCCGAGTCGATCAGCTGAGCCGTAAGGGCGTCCGCGCACGCGGCGAGCGTCGAAAGCGCGAGCGGAAGCTCCGGCTGAACCGCGACGTGCGTACGGAGCACGGTGACGACCGCGCGGATCAGCACGCGCGCGTTGCGCACGGCGTAGTCAACGTGTCGCGTGGCCTCGCCGTATTGCTGGAGCTGGCCGCGCGCGCGCCGCCGAGTCGGCGAGAGGAAGGCGGCCTCCTGGGCCCTCGCGAGGGCTTCGAAAAGCTGCGAGATACCTGGGTCGAGAGCGCGCAGGCGCGCGAGCGCCTGGTGAGCGAGCTCGAGCGCATCGCTCTCGAG
>DATAJI010000338.1:0-3054 GCA_036262195.1 Solirubrobacteraceae bacterium | reverse complement strand
GAGCACGAGCAGCCCGGCGTTTCGCGATCGCCGATGTGATGGGAGAGCTCTCGCTTTCCGCGTAGGGCGCCGCCATGAGCGCACGTACACACGTCCAGGATTGCAGCGTTTCCTCAAGCCGGGGCCGTGGCGTACGGATGAAACGGGTATGCACTGCGATCACTCGGCATCGCATAGCGGTGCGGCTCGGTACGTGCGGGAGACGAAGCAACTGCGTTTGACGCTGGTTTGCGACCGATGCGGAACCGAGCGCGCCGAGTTCGGAAGGCTCGATTACCGCCCCAACGGCCGTTGGCTGGTTGGGCAGGTGGCGGAGCTGACCGCCCGCGAGCTGCGCCTCAGTGAAGCTCAGACCGCGAGGGTGCGGCTGGCGGCACTGATCTGCGACGGGGCGCGGGATCAGATCCCGCCCGCGATCCTCAATCAGCGAGGGCGGCTGACTGACGAGGAGTGGTTAGAAGTCCGCCGTCAGCCCGAGCTCGGTGCGGCCCTGCTCAGCGACACCAGCTTTGACGACATCCGCGCATGGGTGCTGAGCCGCCGCGAGCGCACCGACGGCCGCGGCTATCCCCGAGGCCTCTCGGGCCAGCAGATCCCGCTAGAGGCGCGGATCCTCGCCGTGGCCGAGGCGTACGTGGCGATGACGAGCGAGCGGCCGCACCGCCCGGCGCGTGAACACCACGACGCGACCGCCGAACTCCTACGCTGCGCGGGCACCCAGTTCGACGCGACCGTGGTCCACGCGTTCGTGCGCGCGTCGCTTCCGCGCGCGACCGCGGCAAGTGCTTGACCCAAGGCCACCGACAATGCCGCGGCGGCTCGGTGAGGCTGGGCCAACCGAACAACAATCGACTCTTGAACGCGGGTGTAGGGTTGGCTACCGCGTCCGCAGCACCGGTTTTCGTCGTGAGAGCCCTGCTGTCTAAGATCGAGCGTGGGCCTGGTTGGGGCTGCCCATGCTTCGATCGTGGGGATGCTCTCGCGCGGAGGCCAGGGCTCCCGCCGCCTCTTCAGCCGGCGTGGTGGATCGGTCAGGCTCAGTCGGTGTTGGCGAGCGCCGAGCAGAAGCCGGCGAGCTCGCGGGCGACGGCCACAGCGACGAGCGTGCGGCGCTTGCCGCAGCGGTGAGGTCGCTCGCTCGGTTCGATCCGACGGTCGTCCGCCGCGCCGTGCCGGCAGCGGGATGTCATCACCTCCACGTCGGGCTGATCGACCTCGGGCGCTTCCTGCGCCCGGCGTCGAGGTGAGCTGCGGCGCACTCCGCTCAGCGCGAAGCGCGCGCTGGCGTGCTGGGGACTACGCCGCCGGCAGCGTCAGCATCGCGGCGCTCGCCTCGGGCAGGGTGATCACGTAGTCGTCGCCGGCCGGCGTGAGCGAGGTGGTGCTCGGCGTCCCGACGAGCAGTCCCGAATCGGTCTCCGAGCCGAAGCTCTCGCCACCGAATGTGACGCCCGACTCGGCATGGACGCTGGTTGCCTGCAGCCGCGTGAGTGTCGCCGGCCCGGCGGTCGAGCTGGCGCGCCCCGGGATTCGTACGCTCACGGTGTGCGCGTGGGTGTCGTGGTTGATCAGCACGACGTGCAGCTCGCCGTCGGGCGCGCGCGTGGCCCACGCGTTGACGTTCGTTCCGGCCGTCCCGGACAGCGCCAGCAGGCGCGATCCGGCGGGCACGGCCTGCGCGAACATCATCAATCCGTAGTAGATGGGGTGGACCTGCGCCTCCCAGCGCCCGCGGACCCGGCTGATGTAGAAGAGCTCGTTGAGCGAGTCGCGCGCCGTCTGCATGTTCACGCCGTCCACGTTCACGCGCGCCATCGCGAACAGGGCGTCCAGCGACCACAACGCCGACGCGAACGAGTTGCTGACGCCCGGCATCCCCCCGCAGGAGACCGAGTTCATCTCGCCGATTCGCACCGGAATGTGGCGCGCGTGCGAGATCACCACATCGTGCGCGACCGATTGCGCGAGCCCGGTCGTCGACGCGCTCGAGAGCAGCTCGGCCACCGTCTCCGGTGTCGCCGAGCAGTGCTTGAGCGGATACCGGTGCAGCGTGACCATCCCCAGCCGGGGATCGCCCGCCAGGAACTGTCCCAGCCTCGAAATCCAGCCCAGGGAGCCGATCGCCGGTCCAGCGAGCGTGACCCTGCGCGGGAGCGAGCGAGAGATGTTGGCGAAGTCCTGCACGAAATCGCTGAAGCTCCAAGAACGCGGGCGCCCGTACACGCCGTGGCCGCCGGGCGGCACGTACCAGGGGTAGCCGGCGTAGAGCTCAGGCTCGTTCCCGAGCTCGAGTCCGTCGATCCACTTGCTCCCGATCTGGTCCACCAGCGCCTGCCCCTCGACCCCGGCGAGCCTTGCGCTGTCCGCCTCGAAGTTGACCCCGAGGATCAGGCGCGCATCGACCGCCCGCGCGAGCGCCCGCGCAACCCGCAGGAAGCCGCTCGTCAGGGTGTAGTTGACGCCGGCCGGGCGTCGCGCGTGCGGGATCGGCCACCAGGTCTGATCGCCGCCGGCGACCCGCAACACCGGGCTCTGCCCGGGCGCGAGATTGCGGATCAGCTGCTCGAACACCGGATCGATCGCGTTCGGATCCGTGCCCGCGTACAGCGGGAACGCCTTATACCCGAACGAGAGCCCGACGAACCCGGGCGGGATCGCCTGCGTCACCGGCGTGCTGCCGACCACGAGCGTGCTCGTGCCCGTGCCACGAGCTGCCGAGCTGCCACAAGCTGCGACCGGCGCCCCGAGCACGAGAGCCAGTAGCGGTAGGACCAGGAACCGGACAACGGCGTGCGAGGAGGTTCGCATCACTTACGGCCCGCAGTATCGCGCGAGCGCTCGCAGAACGCGCTCAGCTCGCCGAGCTGGCTGTACCCTCCCGCGACTGATGCGGACAAACGTGATGGCGGCGAGTCGCGGCTTGTGCCCTCCATATCACGAGGCTGATATAGATCAGTGTTCTGTGGGCCGGGCGTCGCGTCGCGAGCCTCTGGGTAGGGAGGTCCGGTCGTAGTCGCTGGCGCGGTCCGGGGCGTGTTGGGCGGGGCGGTCTGG
>DATAJI010000337.1:0-3151 GCA_036262195.1 Solirubrobacteraceae bacterium | reverse complement strand
CTACAAGACGGCACTCCGCGCACCTCCCCCGCTCTGGACGCTCGCCGCCGCGATCGTGCTCTGCGAGCTCGTGCTGACGCTCGCCGGCCAGCACTCGACCGCGCTCTCCGCGCTCGCCGTAGTCGCCCCGGGCTGGGCGCTCATCCCCCTCCTCCCCGCCCCGCTGCGCGCCCGGCCGCTGGCGGCGATCCTCGCTGCGCCCGCGCTCGGGCTCGCCACCGTCAGCGTCCTGCTGATCACCCTGGCCCGGATCGGCCTCACGCTCGACGGTGTCTCGGTGAGGATCGCGCTGATCGCGCTCGTGGCGGTCGCCCTCGGTACCTGGGATCGCGAGGTGGCACCGCTCACCCGCCCGGGGCTCGCCGGATTGCTCGAAGCCGGCGGACTGCTCTTGGCGCTCGCGCTCGGCGTCGGGCTGGGCCTGCGAGTAGTCGGCTCGAAGATCCCGCCCGGGAACGACTGGGCGAAGTACCTGCTCTACGCCGAGCAGGTCCGCATCCACGGCTCGATGCTGATCCGCAACCCCTACTGGATGCTCGGCCAGCCGTTCCGCGACGACCCCGGCGTGCCCTCGATCTACGGCGCGATCCTGATCCTGTCGCGAGCCCCCGCGGGCGCGCTGACGCACGGCATCATCGTCTTCGCGGCACTCGAGATCGTGACGGTCTACGCGTTCGCGCGCGCCTACTGGGGCCGGGCAGCCGGTGTGCTCGCGGCCGGACTGGTGGCGGTCGCACCGGCGAGCCAGGACATCCTCGGCTGGTACGGGCTCGCGAACCTCGACGCGCTGATCCTGCTCGCGCTACTGCTCGCCTATCTCGGGAGCTACGCGGGCCATCGCGCCACGCCGCGGTCGCCCAGCCCGGGTGGGCTGGGCGCTCGCGCGAGCGTCGGGCTCGCGCTGACGCTCCTCGGCCTGCTCGCCGCGCACCGCCTCTCCGGCGTCGTCGGGCTCGCGCTTGTAGCGCTTGTGGCTGGCGCGTGCCTGCTCAGTCCGACGCGGCGTCGGCGTGCCTGGTCAGACGGCATTCGCGTCGCCGCGATCACACTGATCGGCGGCGCCGGGGTGATCGCCGACCTCTACGCGCGGGAGCGGAGCTTCGGTGGCTCGCTGCCCTACACCGACTATCTGACGACCAAGGTCAACCTGACGCTCGCGCTTCGCGACGTCTCGCCGATGCTCGCCGGGGCGGTCGCCGTAGCGCTCGTGTTCGTCGTGCTGCTGCGCCGCCGTGACGGCGCGCTATGGGGGCCAATCGCGCTGCTCGCGATCAGCGTCGCGCTCGCCTACTCCTGGAAAGTCCACTTGCCCAATTACTACGCGCGGATGGTGTTCTACCTGCCGGTCGCCGCCGCCCCGCTGGTCGCCGCGGTCGCGGTGCGGCTGCGCCCGCGCTGGCTGATCGCGCTCGCCGCCGTTGCCGGCATCGCGCTGACCGCACAGAACGCCTACAACGAGGCCGAGAGCGTCCACAGTTACTACACATTCGTGACACCGACCTCGCTACGCGGACTCGACGCGCTGTCGGCGGTGCTGGCGCCCGACGAGGTAGTCGTCACCGATCGCTGCTGGAGCTTCCTCGCGACCTGGCTGCTGCACACGCGCACGCTGGCGGCGCTCGAGCCGCAGGACATCCAGCCCGCGGCGGAGCTTCCGTTCGCCCGCGAGGCACAGCAGATCCTCGACGCCAGCAAGTCAGGACGTGCGCTGGCGCGCAAGCTCGGCGTGCGCTACCTGGTGGTCGACCCGCTGTGCCCGGCCGCTAACGGCTCACCGCTGCCACCGCCCGGCTGGGGCCGGCCGGTCTATGAGAGCGCGCGGCTCGCGATCCTCCGCCTGCCCGCTCCGCGCTAGAGCGAGTTCGCTGCGGCGCTGAACGCCGCGAGCGCCGGTTTGGCGGTGCCGTTGAGGTTCAGCAGCCCGGTGTGCAGGCCCCAGAAGTCGGGCACTCCGGGATAGCGCTTCGAGTCGCGCCAGTCGAAGTAGACAAAGCCGAGCAGGTCGAGCTGAGTGCGATCGTTGGAGAAGTCGTGAATGACCGTGGCGATCGCGCTGGCCTGCCCGCTCGGACTGAGCCTGTACTCGCCGCCCGGCCCATTGTCCGACCAGCCGAACTCGGTGACACGCAGCGCCACCTTTGTTCCGCCGCCGCCGTCAAGCGTCGAGCGGATCGCCTGCAGCTTCGCGATCATCCCGGCCGGCGTGCGCGAGTAGGCGTTGACGCCGAGCGTATCCATCCAGTTCGCGGCTCCGGCCGCCAGCATCGACTGGAGATAGATCAGCAGCGGGATGCCGAGCGAGCTTTGCGGGATGCCCGCGGAGACGACCTCGGCGCTTGGGTCGAGCGCGTGGATCGCCTGCGAGGCGCTCTGCAGCATCGCGACGTACTGCGCCGCGTTTGGCTTCGGCTCCCAATACACGTTCAGGTTCGGCTCGTTCCAGATCTGCCAGATGCCGATCGGCTGTGGCGTGACCGAAGGGTGACGCGCCCAGAACCCGCCGCCGGGTCCGTACCAGCGCACCGCAGCCTGCGCGAACGCGGCGATCGCGGCGTTGCTCTTCGGTGGGTAGGTACCGCTCTTGGCTGATCGGCGCGGGCGCGCGGAGAGGTATTTCGGCTCGTTGAAGAGGATCGGCATGACCTGGATGCCGAGTCGCGCAGCCTCGAGGACAACCGGGTCGTAGCTCGAGAAGTTGTAGTTGCCTCTGGTCGGCTCGATCACCGACCAGTCGAACACCTGTCGCACGAGCGTGATGCCGGCGGCGCGCATCGCCTCCAGCTCCTTGACGCGGTACTTCGAGCCTCCAGCGAAGACGTCCTGGGCGCTAATGCCGACGAATCCCGCCGGAGCGGCGCTCGGCGCAGCACCGGCAGAGCCGCCGGCGAGCAGCGCAGCGGCGACGGCAATCGCGATCGCGCCTCGCCAGCGCGCGGCCGGTCCGCGTTGGCGCCTGCGACTCACATCCACAAGCTACGCGATCGAGCGCTGGCGCGCGTTATGTAATGCGTGCGCTGGCCCGGTGGCCGTGGTGCCGATGGTGGCGGCGGGTGCGCGCGCTTGCGTGCTTGCCTTTCCCGTGCTTTCCCGAGCGGCCGGCGGTCTTGCCGGCCGGTACCAGTCGACCCTTGTAGGGGCCGACGTTGGGGAG
>DATAJI010000336.1:0-1850 GCA_036262195.1 Solirubrobacteraceae bacterium | reverse complement strand
GAGCACGCGCTCGGCGACGTCGGGGTCGACCGGCGCCGGTGGGTCGCCGTAGTGGCCGAGGAAGTAGCGGACCGTCTCGTCGGAGACAGTCGACCAACGCTCGGAGTCGAGCACGTTCTGGGTCGCCTGGGTCGCGATCAGCTGCGAGACGGGCGTGACGATGATCGGGTAGCCCATCTCCGCGCGGACCCGTGGAACCTCGTCGAGCACGGCAGCGAACAGCTGGCCGCGCCCGATCTCCTCGAGCATCCGCTGCGTCGTCGTCACCATCCCTCCTGGCAGCTGGTGACGGTAGTAGGCGGCGTCGAACTCCCGCGCGGTCCCCACCGCCCGGCCGTCGCGCGCCGCGATCGCCGCGAAGTGGGCGGCGACTTCCTCCTCCGCGTCGAGGTCGACGCCGACCGCGAAGCCCGCTGCCTCGAGGTTGCGCACCGTCGTTGCGACCTCGGGCTGCGAGGTCCCGCGCGACAAGGGGCCGGACGCGGTGTGGACCACCTGGAAGCCGGCTCGCACTCCCTCGAGGTAGACGTATGGGGCGAGACCGATCGTGCAGTGGCTGTGCAGCTCGAGCGGCCGGGGTCCGGCGGCGGCCAGCAGCGGCGGCGCCAGCTCGCGGACGGCGTCGGGTGTCAGCAGGCCGCCCGGATCCTTCAGGTACAGCCGGTCGATCTCCTGGCAGTCGGCGAGGCCGGCGGCGCGTCGCGCGTAGTACTCGTGCGTGTGGACCTCGCTGATCGAGTAGGTCAGCCCGGCCACGACCTCCTCGATCCCGCTGCGCCTGGCGAGCTGCGCCATCCGCCTGATCCGATCGGGGTCGTTCGACGGGTCGGCGATCTGGAAGCGGCGGATCCCGTTGCGCGCGACGGCGCGCAACGACAGCTCGATCACCTCCTCGGCCGCTGGCACCCACGAGATGAAGCGCATGCCGGTGCCGATCATGCTGAGCGGCGTCGACGGCATCGCCTCGCTGACGAGGCGGATCCGCTCCCACGGATCCTCCCGGTGGAAGCGAACCGACACCGCCAGGTGCGTGCTCGACGTGAAGTCGCAGGCGACATATCCGACGCGATCGATCGCGGGCGCGATCTCGACGACGTCCGGGGTCCGCAACCCGACCGCTCCCCAGAGGCTCTGGTTGCCGTCGCGCATCGTCGTGTCGACGATCCCAATCAAGCTGTCGCCCGCTCCAACCAATCGGTGGTCACCGCCCCCGCCTGGAACTCAGGGCGCGCAAGCACGCTCGAGAGCAGCGCGCGGTTTGTCTCGACGCCCTCGACGTCGGTCTCCTCGAGCGCCTCGAGCAGCAACTCGACCGCCCGATCGCGCGTCGGCGCGTGGGCGATCAGCTTCGCCATCAGCGAGTCGTAGTAGGGAGGAATCGAGGTGCCGGCGGCGCAGTGGGTGTCCACGCGGAGGCCAGGCAGCGACGGGACCTCGAACCGCGTCAACGTTCCCGGCGAGGGCTGGAAGCCGCGCGAAGGGTCCTCGGCACACAGCCGGCACTCGATCGCGTGGCCGGCGAAGCGCACGTCGTCCTGAGCGAACCCCAGGGACTCGCCGTCGGCGATCCGCAGCTGGAGCACGACGAGGTCGCGGCCGGTGATGGCCTCGGTCACCGGGTGCTCGACCTGGATCCGGCAGTTCATCTCGAGAAAGAAGAAGTCCTCCGTGTCGGCGTCGACGACGAACTCGACGGTACCGAGGTTGCGGTAGCCGATCGCCCGGGCGAAGGTGACAGCCGCGTCGCGGATCGCAGCCGCGGCGCCGTCCGAGAGCTCCGGCGCCGGCGCCTCCTCGATCAGCTTCTGGTAGCGGCGCTGGACCGAGCAGTCGCGCTCCCCGAGGTGGAC
>DATAJI010000335.1:0-1506 GCA_036262195.1 Solirubrobacteraceae bacterium | reverse complement strand
GCGTAGCTCAGGGCACCTGCCGCGCGGAGATAGTCGCCTTCCACGAGCGCCGTTATGGTCGAAATGAACAGACGACGCCGCGTTTCTGTCAATGGCCATCGAGTTCTCCCCAACGGCGGCCACGAATTTCCCCACTGGTGGCCATGTTTTCTCCCCGCTGGTGGCCACGAATCTCCCCACCAACAGATTGAGTGAGTTGTGGTGCGTTAGCTGAGTGGTTGGACCCCCTTGCCGGCGGTTGCTTGCGCGAGTCGGTAGCTGTCCTGGCCATCGGTGATCAGGACGTGCGCGTGGTGCAGCAACCGCTCGACTGTCGCGGTGGCGAGGCTCTTGGGCATCAGCTCGTCGAATCCTGAGGGGTGGATGTTTGACGAGATGGCGATGGAGCGTTTCTCGTAGGCGGCATCGACCACGCGGAACAACGCCTCGGCTGCATCGGTGGAGATCGGAAGGAGGCCGACGTCATCGATCACCACCAGATCGACGCGGATCAGCTTGCCGATCGCCTTGTTGACGCTGTCGTCGACGCGGTGGCGGCGCAGCAGTTGCGCGAGCGTCTCCGGGGTATGCCACGCGACGGTGCGGCCTTTGTCGATCGCGAGGTGACTGACCGCTTCGATGAAGTGCGACTTGCCCGTCCCGCTTGGCCCACAGACACACAACACCTCGTGGCGGTCGATCCATTGCAGTGTGCGGAGCGCGTGTTGGGTCGCCGATGGGATCACGGACCGCTCGGGTTCCCAGGCGTCGAAGGTCTTCCCGGCGGGCAGGTTCGACGCGCGGCGTCTGGTTCGGATCGTTGCCTGGTCGCGCCCGGCCGCTTCCTCGGCGAGCAGGACCTTGAGCACTTCGGCGTGTTCCCAGCGTTGCGCGGTCGCGGTCGCGATCACGTCGGGCGCCGCCCTGCGGACGTAGGGCAAGCGCAAGCGGTGCAGCAGGCGCTCGAGCTCGCCGGGGAGCGGCGGTGGCGCGGGCGACTTGACCGTCATCTGGCACCCCCGAACCGTGCGCAGGGGCACCGATCAGCGCGACCGTTTGGTCGCGGGAGCTGCTTGGGGCACCTCAGCGGGGCTCTCAGCGCCTTGGTTTGGAGCCGGCCGTCGAGATTTTCGGTGTTCATTGCCCGAGGCCCTCCCAGCTGCGGGTTGAGCGTTGCAGTGAGTGCTCCTCTGAGCGCGGGAACAGGATCAGATCCCCGCCGGCCTGTTGCTGGTGGGTGAGGACCTGAGCGAGATCTCCGTCGCCGAACCGGCCGGCGTCAGCGCAGCGCTTCAGCGCGTGGGCGACCTCGTCGATGCCGTGCAGCTTGGCGAGGTCGACCGCCTCGGCCATCTTGCGCCGCACCCGTTGCGCACCCACGGCGCCCGCTTGGATCAACCATGTCTCGGCACCGTCGCCCAGTTCGAGGAACGCGCGCTCCTCGTCTGAGCGGGCGCGGGGGCGGCGCTCAAGCGCGCCAGCCGGCCGCGGTGGGTAGTGCTCGTCGCAGATGCTCGGCCGGCCCGG
>DATAJI010000334.1:0-4077 GCA_036262195.1 Solirubrobacteraceae bacterium | reverse complement strand
CCTTCATCGCCACACCAACCCGCTGACGTCTTTGTGATATTCGGCATCAGCGGAGATCTCGCGCGCAAGATGACGCTGCGCTCGCTCTACAGGCTCGAGCGCCGTGGGCTACTCGACTGCCCGATCATCGGCGTCGCAGTGGATCATTGGACGGTGGACGAGCTGCGCGAGCACGCTCGTCAAGCAATCGTTGCCGGCGGCGAAAAGCTCGACGAAAAGGTCTTTCGCCGCTTTGCGCGTCGCCTGCACTACGTGGCAGGCGACTTCGCCCAAGCCGGCACGTTCGACGCGGTCGCGAAGGCGATCGGAGCGGCAAAGACTCCCGTGTACTACCTCGAGGTACCGCCATCGCTGTTCGCCACGGTGGTCGATGGGCTTGCCAGCGCGCAGATTCTTCCGGCGAGCGCTCGGGTCGTGGTCGAGAAGCCGTTCGGCCATGATCTCGAGTCCGCACGGGCCCTTGCCGCAGACCTCCACAAGCATCTCAACGAAACGCAGATCTACCGCATCGACCACTTCCTCGGCAAGATGGGCCTCGAGGAGTTTCTCTACCTGCGTTTTGCCAACACGATCCTCGAGCCGCTGTGGAATCGCCACTATGTGGCGAGCGTCCAGATAACGATGGCTGAGCACTTCGGTGTCGAGGATCGCGGCCACTTCTACGACCCGGTCGGCGCACTGCGTGACGTCGTCGTCAACCACCTTCTCCAGCTGCTCGCAGCCGTCGCGCAGGACCCGCCCGCCGCCGGCGACGCCGCAGCGCTCGGTGACGCGAAGTACGCCGTCCTGCGCTCCGTTAGCGAAGCCGATCCGGCCCATTACGTGCGCGGCCAGTACGACGGGTACCGCTCGATCGAGGGTGTCGCTAAGGACTCTACGACCGAGACCTTCGCTGCGCTGCGGCTCGAGATCGACAACTGGCGCTGGGCGGGGGTCCCATTCTTCATCCGTACCGGTAAGCAGCTCCCAATCACGCAGACCGAGGTCCGGCTCGTGTTCCGCCACGCCCCACGTCTGCCGTTCGCGATGCCGGGCCACCGGCGCCCCGCGCCCGACCAGATCGTCGTCCGGCTCGATCCCGGGACCGGCATAAAGCTGACCCTCGACGCGCTACGCGCAGACCACAGCGGCCCGGCGGAGATCGACTTGCCGATGCGCTTTGCCGACGAGGGGGGAGAGGCACCGACGCCATACGAGGTGTTGCTCCACGCGGCACTCGAGGGTGACGCCACGCGCTTCGCACGCCAGGACGCGATCGAGGAGACCTGGCGGATCTGCGCGCCGCTGCTAACCCGGCCCGGCAAGGTGTTGCAATATGTGCCGGGCTCGTGGGGCCCGCGGGCCGCGTACGACTTGATGCGTGGCATCGGAAGCTGGCATGATCCGTGGGTAGATACATGAGTCGGCCACCGTCAGGCGAACAGATCGAGCTGAGCCACGGTGACCAGCAGGCAGTTGTCGTCGAGGTAGGCGCCGGCTTACGCAGCTACCGCGTTGGCGGGCGCGAGATCATCGACGGCTATGGTGTGGAGGAGATTTGCAGTGCCGCCCGCGCCCAGCCGCTGACGCCCTGGCCCAACCGTGTCCAGGATGGCGTTTACGAGTGGTCCGGCACCAGGCATCAGCTTGACATAACCGAGCCGGAGCTCAACAACGCGATCCACGGCTTGACGATGTGGCGCAACTGGACGGTGAGCGAGCGCACCAACTCGCGGGTGGTCCTCTCGCAGACGTTGCATCCCGTACCTGGCTACCCGTTCGCGCTGGCGATCGAGGCCAACTACGAGCTCGCCGACGACGGGCTCACGGTGACACTGTCAGCGCGGAACGAGGGCGAGGTCGCGTGCCCCTACGGCCAGGGCTGGCACCCGTACTTCCGGCCTCCGGGTCTGGAGCAGATCGACGAATGCGTGGTGACGCTGCCGGCGGCGACGCGCCTGCTCGTGGACGAGCGCCTGATACCAGTGGGAGCGGAGGCGACGGCGGGCACCGCATTCGACTTCCGCGCTGCGCGAACGCTCGGCGATCTAAAGCTCGACGACTGCTTCCTCGATCTCGATCGCGGCGAGGACGGGCTCACGCGCGCGACAGTCGCCGGCCCGGCGGGGAGCACCACGATTTGGGCGGACGAGACGTACGGTTACCTGCAGGTCTTCAGCGGTGACGCTCTCGAGCAGCCCCGGCGCCGCCGCGGACTGGCGATCGAACCGATGACGTGTGCCGCGAACGCGTTCGTCAGTGGCGTGAGTCTGATCCAGCTCGAGCCGGGTGAGCGCAGCGTGTCGCGCTGCGGCATTACCGTCGCTTGAGCGGTCCTCGCGCGGCCATCCGCGTGTTCGCTTTGGTGGCGGCCACGAGCGGGCCGGCTTAGCGCGAGTTGCCGAAGATCCGTAGCAGCGAGACGAAGAGGTTGATGAAGTCGAGGTAGAGCCAGAGGGCTCCGAGGATCGCGAGCTTCTCGGAGCTCGCACCGTCGGCGAGGGAAAGCTGCCGGCCACCACCCATGCGGCCGCCGCGTCCACCAAGACCGCCGAACCTGCTGGTCACAGATCCGCCGGCGCGCAGCTGCTTGAGCATCTGGATGTCGTACGCCGTGAGCCCAGAGAAGACGACCACGCCGAGGAAGCCGATGATCAGGTTCAGCGTCTGCCCCCCGGTGAAGATGAAGACGACCGAGGCGACGATGATCCCGATCAGCGCGCCGAACAGGATCGGCCCAAACCGCGAGAGGTCGGCATGCGTCGTATAGCCGAGCAGCGCCATGCCAGCGAACACGCCACAGGCGCCGCCAAACGCTCCGATGACTGAGTCGGTCGTATATACGTCCAGGAGGATCGAGAAAACGGCCCCGGTCAGCGCCGCGTAAACGAAGAACATGAACGCCGCGACCTGCGCTGATACGCGCTGGGAGACGAGCACGTAGCGGAGCGCGAAGACGAACGCGAGCTGCGCGAACAGCGAGAGGTAGAAGAGCTGCGGGTGCGCGCTCACCCAGGCCAGCGTCGAGTGACCGTGGAACCAGATTGCCACTCCGGTGGTCAGCGCAAGCGCTAGGAACATCCATGCGAAGACCTGGCGCAGGAAGTCGCGCTCGACGCGCGCGTCGGCTCCGAATGCGGTGGTTGCGTCGTAAGTTGGCACCTTCTCGTTCCCCTCTCGTATGTGACCCTCGCTTAATAATCTAGCGCCCGGAGCCGCTCACGCGCTAGCCTGATGGTCCGGCGGATTGCCTACTCGGCCGGGGCGTTGTAGGCCCAAACCGGGCATCGCACCGGCATTGCTGGTGGCCCGACCCGGTGGCTGGGAGTGTCACGCCACCCAGGCAAGACACAAAGTCCTGGGACGTAGTTGTAAAGCGGCGATCTATGACCGGGCGGAACCGGGCGAGCCATTGGCTCGCCCGGCCGCATTTCCGGGCGAACGAGCGTCGTGCGGCCCCGCCCGAGCCGTGCTAGATCGGCGGTACTCTTGCGAAATGGGACCCCTTCGGTACTCGATCAACATCACATTGGACGGCTGCTGCGATCACCGCGCAATCCCCGCGGGCGAAGAACTGCATCGTCACGCGGTCGAGAATCTCAACCAGGCCGATGCCCTTCTCTTTGGCCGGGTGACTTACGAAATGATGGAATCAGCGTGGCGGCCGCTGGCGCCAACGGGGGCGAGACCTGATTGGATGGAACCCTTCGCCCAGACGATCAACGCGGCAACGAAGTACGTCGTGTCGAGCACGCTGGAGCAGATTGATTGGAACGCGGAACGCGTGCACGGGGATCTGGGCAAGGCTGTCCAGCAACTCAAGCGGGAGTCGGAGAAGGGACTGCTCGTGGGAGGTCTGAAGCTCCCACTGGCGTTGACCGAGCTGGGATTGATCGATGAGTACGAGTTCGTGGTGCATCCAAGGCTCGCGGGCAACGGGCCGACGTTGTTCGCGGGGCTATCGAAGTATGTCGACTTGAAGCTCGTGAGCCGGCTGGAGTTCGGCTCCGGGGCGGTGGCGATGCGGTACGAGCCGAGAAGGTAGCCACCCGACAGGTCGCTATTTAAGCGACACACGCCGCTAGGGGCGGCAAATGA
>DATAJI010000333.1:0-2626 GCA_036262195.1 Solirubrobacteraceae bacterium | reverse complement strand
CTCCTCGACCGTCGACGCGGGCGCCTTCGCCTCGATCCCCGCAGCATGCAGCTTGGCGATCAGCTCCTTGGCCGGAATCCCCTGCTCCTTGGCTATTTCGTGTACGCGCTTCTTTGGCATCAGCGGAGTCGATTCTACGATCTGGTTACGAGCTTGTCCGGTGGCGGCTTGCCGCCGGAAGTGCCCACTAGGACGCTGCGGGCTGCGCGTCGCTCTCGCCGGCGACCGCGAGCGCCTGATGCGCATCGAGGCCGCAGTAGCGGGAGCCGGGAAGCGACGCGTTCGGGCAGCGACGGCCGTTGGACATGATCGCGGCGCAGCGCCCCTGCAGCTCCTCTTCCTCGTAGCCGTGCTCGGCTTCCTCGGCGGCGAACTCGCTTTCCGACTTGATGTCGACACGCCAGCCGGTCAGCCGTGCTGCGAGCCGCGCGTTCTGCCCCTCGCGACCGATCGCTAGCGAGAGCTGGTCGTCGGGCACGATCACAGTCGCCTGCTTGGCCGCGTCGTCGACGAGCACTTCGCGCACGCGCGCGGGCGACAGCGCCTTGGCGACGAACCTGGCGGGCTCGTCGTTGTAAGGGATGATGTCGATCTTCTCGCCGCGCAGCTCCGATACGACCATCCGCACGCGCGAGCCGCGCGGTCCGACGCAGGCGCCAACCGGGTCGACACCGTCAGCGTGCGAGATGACCGCGATCTTTGAGCGGTAGCCGGGCTCGCGCGCGACATTGGCGATCTCGACGAGACCGTCCGCGATCTCCGGCACCTCCAGCTCGAACAGCTTCTTGATCAGCTCGGAGTCGCGGCGCGAGACGATGATGCTCGGTCCCTTGGCCTGCGGTGAGACCTCCTTGATCACGGCCTTGATCCGCTGCGAGTGGTCGTAGCGCTCACCATCGACCTGCTCTGACTTCGGCAGCAGCGCCTCGACGCGCTCGCGCAGCTGGACGAGCGTGTAGCGGGAGTCCGACTGCTGGACGATGCCGGTGATCAGCTCGCCGACGCGGTCGCGGTACTCCTCGAACATCATGTCGCGCTCAGCCTCGCGGATCCGCTGGAGGATCACCTGCTTGGCGGTCTGCGCGGCGATCCGCCCGAAGTCGTCGGGAGTGACGTCGCGCTCCTCGATCTGGTCGCGGTACTGCGCAAACTTCGCGGGGTCGATCTCCGGCTCCTCGGGCTCGCGCATCTCGCCGGTTTCGGGGTCGATCGTCGTGCGCTCGTCGATCGTCTCGACGATCAGGTGCGCCTCGAGCTGCTCGGGAATGATCAGCTCGATGACGCGGAAGTCCGCGGTCGCGCGGTCGATCTCGACCCGGGCGTATTTGGCAGCCCCGGGCTGCTTCTTGTAGG
Source organism: Solirubrobacteraceae bacterium (assembly GCA_036262195.1). GTDB lineage: Bacteria > Actinomycetota > Thermoleophilia > Solirubrobacterales > Solirubrobacteraceae > Palsa-513. Next base: position 1,273 of record DATAJI010000333.1, on the reverse strand, counting down.
CCGACAGCAGCGCGTCCTCGAGCGCGACCATCAACCGTTCGAAGTCGATGCCCTTCTCGTGGGCAAGCGCGTGCATTGCGTCCAGGATCTCCCTTGACATTCCTCTACTCCTCCACGAGGTGGGACCGTTCGATCGCGGCATAGGGAATCGCGATGACGCCTTCCGGTACGGCCAGGGTCACCTCGTCCTTCGATGCCCCGACAAGCTCGCCGGTGAGATTGCGCCGCCCGCCGCTGCCGGTGAGCGTGAGGTCTTCGCGGTCGGGCGCGATGCGCACGCGCGCGCGCCGCCCGACGAAGCGGCGGAAGTGCTCCGGCTTGGCGAGCGGTCGCCGCGATCCGGGCGAGCTCACCTCGATCGTGTACTCCTCACGCAGGTCGTTCAGGGTTCGCGAGACGCGCTCGCAGTGGGCCACGCTGACGCCGGCCGGGTGGTCGATGTAGACGCGCAGCGTCGATCCCGACTGCTCGACGAGCAGTACTTCGATGTCGGGGTCGGCTTCGGTTATGCGGGTCTCGATGTCTCTCTGAAGTTGGGTCATGGCGAAAAAAAAGCGGGCGAGCGCCCACTTCCGAAAAGGTACCGCCGATCTGTCTCGACCGGCGCGAAAGCTGTAAAGCCAGGATAGCAGGGGCTCGGCGACCGCCTCCGGCGGCTCGCCTGCGCTGGCGGCCTATTCCGGGAGTGCGTCGACGGCGTCGAGCAACTCGCGCGCGAGTTGGAGCTTGGCGGCCTTGGGCAGGTGCTGCTCGCCGGCTTTGCTGATCAGGGTGACTTCGTTCTCCGGTGAGTCGAAGCCGATGCCGTCCGCTGCGATGTCGTTGTAGACGATCAGGTCGACTTGCTTGCGCGCGAGCTTCTCGCGCGCGCGGTCGATGCCTTCGGCGCCGTGCTCGGCGGCGAAGCCGACGAGCTTCTGGCCGTTGCGCCGCGCGGCGGCGAGGGTGGCAAGAATATCGGGCGTTGCCTCGAGCTCGAGCGTGAGACGCCTGGTCTCCCCGCGCGAGAGCTTGCCGTTGAGCTCGGCTGCCGGGCGGAAGTCGGCGATCGCGGCACACATCACGATGACGTCAGCGGCCACCGCCTGCGCGTCGCAGGCGCTGGCAAGCTCAGCCGTGCTCTGTACCTCGATGTAGCTGACGCGCGGGTCGTGCTCGAGCGCCACGTTCGCGGCGATCACGACGACCTCGGCGCCACGCTCCGCGGCTGCGGCGGCAATCGCAAAACCCATCCGACCCGAGGAGCGGTTGCCGATGTAGCGCACCGCATCGA
>DATAJI010000332.1:0-4997 GCA_036262195.1 Solirubrobacteraceae bacterium | reverse complement strand
ATCCCGATCCCGGTATCGCTGACCTCGATTCGCACGCGCGTACCGCCGCCGCCGGCGGTCGCGTGCGCGTCGGCGCGCACGATCACGGCTCCTTCGCCGGTGAACTTGACGGCGTTGGCGACGAGGTTGCGCAGCACCTGGCGGAGTCGGCGGTCATCCCCGTGGGCGCGTAGCGGAACGTCCTCGGCAATTTCCAGCTCGACCGCCACGCCCTTCGTCGCAGCCTCGAGCTGGCCGACTGCGCAGGCTTGCTCGATGGTCTCGCGGATCGTGAAGTCGCAGGCGTCGATCTCGAGCCGTCCGGCCTCGATCTTCGAGACGTCGAGGATGTCGTTGATGATCCCCATCATGTCCTCGCCGGAGCGTGCGACCTGCGCGGCCAGCTCGCGCTGCTCGTCGCTCAACTCGGTGTCCAGTAGCAGCTCGGTCATGCCGAGCACCCCGTTCATCGGCGTGCGGATCTCGTGGCTCATGTTGGCAAGGAAGCGCGACTTCATCTCCGACGCCGCGACGGCCTCCGCGTGCGCCGCGGCGAGCAGGGCCTGGGTCCGCTTCGTTGCGGTGATGTCGCGACCGACGGACGCGACGCCGACGACGCTACCACCGGCGTCGATGATCAGCGAGCGCGTCACGGAGACGATCACCGTCCGTCCGTCCTTGGTCTCGCGCACCGTCTCCAGCGAGCGCACCGGCTCATCGTTGAGCAGTCGCTCCCAGTTGAGGTGGTCGGTGGCGCGCTCGCCGGGCGGAGTTATTAGGTCGAGCGACTGTCCAATCGCCTCCTGTGCCGTGTAGCCGTACAGCAGCTCGGCGCCGCGATTCCACGACAGGAAGATGCCGTCGAGCGTGCTCGTGGTGATCGCGTCGTCTGAGGTATCCAGGACGGCTGCGAGGTTGCGGCGATCGATCTCCGCTTGACGTCGGGGGGTGATGTCCTGCACGGTCCCGCGCACGCGGGCCGGGCGGCCTTCGGCGTCGAGCAGGATCTCGCCGTGTGACTCGATCACGCGGACGGCCCGATTTGGACGCAGCACGCGGTATTCGCTAGAGAAGCTCTGGCGCCCTTGCAGCGCCGCGTCGAGCATCGCGCGGTCGTCGGGGTGGACACGCTCGAGGGCGTGTGCCCATTTCGTTAGTCGCCCCGGCTCGACGCCGAAGATCTGATGCGCCTGATCCGACCACTCGATCGTGTCTGTGGCTAGGTCCCAGTCCCAACTTCCGAATTCTGCGACCGGCGGTGCGTCAGGCGGGATGCTCCGGCTGCCGTCGGGCAGCGGTGAGGCAACATCGCTCTCGGTTGCGTCGCGGATCAGGCAGACGTGAGCGCCGGGACACAGCTCCTCGGCGGCGACGACCTCGATCGTGACGCGGGAGCCGTCCTCACGCAGCAGTTCGCACCTGGGCCGATCGCCACCGTCGCGGAGCAGCGCCTGCCACTGGCCGAGGACGGGCTCGCCGGCAGCCGCGGCGATGAACTCATCGAACCGGCAGCCGAGCAGCTGCGCCTGGCTCAGGCCGAACAGGCGGCACGCGGCCTGATTGGCGTCGAGCTGGCGGAGATCGCCGTCGAGGAGGATCAGCGCGTCGAGCGACGCATGCGCCACCGAGCCCAGGCGAGCGGGAATCGCGGCGCCAGGGCTCTCGCGGCGATGCGCCGAGAGCACTCCGACCGACGCGTGCTGTTGGTGGGTGGACGGTGGGTTGAGGCGGGTCACCTGCGGTAGTGCCGGCTCGCGACGCAGTCGCACCTCGCGGGCTTCGAGTCCAACGTGGAGTCGGGCCCCGTCAGGGGCGCCTCCGCTGGTCTGGTCCTCGATCGCGCGCATTAAATCTCTGTTGCCTGTTCGCTCGTTTGTCTGATCCGCTGCCCCGCACTGGGGAAGCGGGCCGCGCGCCGAGCCCGCCCACGACCACGCGCAAGGCCATATATCGGCGCCTGCGGGCATTGGGATTAGCGCTTGAGTGGGGCCGCCACCACAACCACCCGGCGCGATGGCTCGAGCTGTTGGATTTCAGGGTGCTGCGATGTCTTGATCGCCCGTCCGCTGGTCGGCACCGCCAGCGGGTGCGGTCTGGGTTTGCACGGTCCGGCGTTGAATGCGTATCTCAGGCGTCTGCCGGTCCGGGGTGACTTCGACGAGGGCCACGAGACGGCGACTCAGCGCGACGCAGCGCGGGCAGTGACGGGGACTGAGCCTGCCGACGCCTGACCCGTAGAGCACGAGCCCGCAGGTTGGGCAGGACAGATCACCCATCTGGCTCACCTCCGTAACGAGGTGGAAACGGCGGCGGCTAGGAGTCGCTCGCCGTCCGAAACGCTTCGGCCTGAGAGCTTCAGACCGACGGCACCAAGCACCTCAATTGACGCAGCGAAGTTAGCACCCGGCAATCGCCGGCTCGACCGAACTAGATGCTCTAATCGCGAAAAACCGACTCAAGGCTGGGCAAAGCTGCGCAGGATGTGACGAAGCTCCGGCCCTCATACGGCGATCGATGCAAATCAGTGCTTGTCGCCGCCCGCCAGCCGACGAGGCCGTCTGGGCTCGTCGGCGCTTCTACGTCGGGCGAGTCAGTGCGAGTGCGAATGGATGTCGTTGACCGAGTTGAACCACTCGATCCGAGACGGCTGGGGCGCGTCTACCGCAGCGAAGGCCGGACCGAGCCGCGAGCTCATGAACTCGCCCTGGGCCGCCTGCGACTCCCAGACCTCGACGACGATCAGCTTGTCGCCCTGCTCGCCAGACACGTGACTCAACATCCCCGCCGGCCAGGCTGCGGCGTCCGGCACGCCATCCCATCCGAGCTCCTTGTTCACGCTGTTGTAGATCTCAACCGCATTCGGCTGCGCGAACTCGATAACGACTACCTCCGCCATGGTTCCTCCCCCTCGAAGTGCTAGATCAGAGCGGCAAACCTATCGATATTGCGCCATCGCCAGGCCGCGGCTACGGTGGCGCGATGGGCGGCGTCCAGCTGGGCTGCGATCGGCCGCCTCGTGACGGCCCGCTGCCATGGCACTCACGCTGGTCGCGCCAGCGTTCTCACGCCCCGCCGGCTGCTCAAAGCCGCTGACGTCATCAACAGCGGAAAAGCGAAAAGCCCCGCCGTTGCGGGGCTTTCTCCCATGCGCCCGAGAGGACTCGAACCTCCACGAGCTAAGCGCTCACAAGGCCCTCAACCTTGCGCGTCTACCAATTCCGCCACAGGCGCAGGACGAGCGAGTATAGGCGCTTGATTCCGTCCTGGGCGGACGCTAAGGTCCACGAACAAGTGTTCGGTTCAAGCGGGGCAGCGTCAAGGAGGCTCAGGTGGATCTGACCAAACGCCAGCAGGAGATCCTCGACTTCATCGAAGAGTACGGCGCGCGCCACGGGTATCCGCCGACCGTTCGGGATATCGGAAAGGCCGTTGGGCTCGCTTCGTCCTCGACGGTGCATCAGCATCTCGCGAATCTCGAGCAGCTCGGCATGCTGCGCCGCGACCCGTCCAAGCCGCGTGCGCTCGAGCTACTCCATCGGGTGGTTCGTGAAGCCGGCACGATGGCTCGCAGGGCGGGGCTGCCGCTTGTCGGCACGGTCGCGGCCGGCCAGCCGGTCCTGGCCGAGGAGAACATCGAGGACTACGTCTCAGTTCCGCAGGCTGCGGGGGGTGACGACGGGACGTTCCTGTTGCGTGTCCGCGGCGAGTCGATGCGCGATGCCGGGATCATCGAAGGCGACCTCGTCGTGGTTCGCTCGCAGGAGCACGCAGTGAACGGCGAGATCGTCGTCGCGCTCGTCGGTGAGGAGGCGACGGTCAAGCGCTACTTCCGTGAAGCCGATCACGTGCGCCTGCAGCCCGAGAACGCGGCGATGGAGCCGATCCGTAGCCGCGAGGTCCGGATTCTCGGGCGCGTCGTGGGAGTGATGCGCTCGCTGCTCTGAGCTCGCGCCGTTACCCGCGCCCGCCGCCCAGCCGGTCCACGCCCGCAGTTCGCACTCACCAACTGCCCGTGACCGCGCCTGCGGGCAGCGATGCGGCGCTCGCGCGTCGAGCTGGCGCGCGCTACTGTCAAGCGGCAGGCCAAGCAGTCGCGGAGGTTCGCCTCCGAGGAAAGTCCGGACATCAAAGGGCAGGGTGGTCGCTAACGGCGACCCGGGGAAACTCGCGGGAAAGTGCCACAGAAAAGACACCGCCTAAGCGCGCGGCCACACGTGAGTTGCGTGCCGGTAAGGGTGAAATGGTGCGGTAAGAGCGCACCGGCGTCGCGGCGACGCGGCGGCCAGGCAAACCCCACCCGATGCAAGGCCAAGCAGGACCGCTCGTAGGCTGCCCGCCGAGGTCCAGGTAGGCCGCTCAGATGGATGGCTGCTCACGACAGAATCCGGCTTACAGGCCCGCTAAAGAAAGACCCCGTCGCAAGGCGGGGTCTTTCCATTCCCAGGTCGCGTCTCGCGGCGCCTCACCGCTCGGCCCGCCGCAACGTCGCTCATGATCAGCCGCATCAGATATGTTCCGGCCGTGGCTGCGGAGAGCACAGAGGAGCGTCGCCGAGACAAGCTCTCGATGCTCGGCGCGATCGGCCTGCTCACCCTCGTGTCAGCGGCAGCTATCGCCGTCGCGATCATCATCGCGATCAACAACGGGCGTGATGCGCCGCGCAACGGGCCGCACGGCATCCACCTGACCGCCGACGAGGCCACCGGCCGCCAGCTGTTCGCGAGAACCTGCGCCACCTGCCACACGCTCCACGCCGTCAACGCCGTCGCGCGCATCGGCCCGGACCTCGACGTGCTGCGTCCACAGAAGGCGCTCGTGCTCTACGCGCTGGCGAACGGCTTCTCCGGACCCGGCGGTCAGATGCCTGCCGATCTCTACTCCGGCCGGGACGCAAACGACATCGCCTCGTTCGTCGCGACCGTCGCCGGACACTGACCTCAGCCGGCGCCGCCGGCGCCAATAAGGCATCCGCTTCGCGCCCGCGCGCGTATTCCCTAGACAGGAAGCCGATGCCGCAG
>DATAJI010000331.1:0-5364 GCA_036262195.1 Solirubrobacteraceae bacterium | reverse complement strand
GTCATGTGCCAACCGAGACTCCGGTCGCGTTGCCTCGCTCGCGCCGGCTCGCTTCGTCTAGCCCACGAGGCATCGGTCGTGGGCTAAATATCGATTGATCCTGGCCTTCTACGAAGCGATGTCTGGCGGGGGATACTCGCGAGTCCCAGCAATCACGGGGCTTTTGGCGATGGCTGCGTTGTCGAATTGGACTGTCGGTTGCGCGCGAAGGCAGCAGCGTCGGAACTTGTCGAGCAGCTCGGGTCCAGCGTTGGCGTCGTGCTCGCGTGTGGTTTCCTCGATTCATTGCGCCCCCAGCACCGACGCCATGTGCGCGGCGACCGTTTTCGCAATGGCGATCGTCACCGAGTCGGCGAGCGGCGGCTTGGGCGCGACGACCACGAGGAACGCGGTAGCGGCGTCGACGCGAACCCACGCGAATCCTGCCGCGAGCGTCGAGCCCTTGGTCGCAATCGTGGCCGACACATACATCGATTGCTGGCCGACGCTGATGCTTCGCAGCTTGCTGAAGCGGGCGTCCTTGAGCGTGGTGCTCGACCCGTTGCCCGCATCGACCTCGGTGATCAGCGACCCGCGGCCGCCGCTCGAGCCATAGATGCCCGGTATCTGGTTGAAGACGGTGTGCGCCCACGTGGTCGACGTGGCGAGCGTGACCTGGGTCTGCAGCTGCTCGAGCTTCACGCCGCCGGTTGTGCTCGCGGCGCCCCAGGCGCGGAAGTACTCCGCCCGCAGGTGCAGCCCGCCCCCGGGGTCGACGTAGCTGTTGACGAGCAGCGTGGCGCCGGGGCCGAGGTCAGCGGGCTGGAGGGTCATCTTGGCGAGATCGGGTGTGCCCATCGGCGGGCCGTAGGCCTGCGCGCTTGCAGCCGCGAGCGCGCAGATCGCGATGGCGGCGGCTGCGGCGCGGCGTGTGGTGCAGCGATTCTTCGCTACTCCTCCATATCGGTCGGGGCGAGTGCTCCTAGCGCGTCCGCGTACGCCGCGAGCCGCCATTTTCGTTGTCGCCAAGCATCTGATCGACGCCTCAGCTGTTATGGCTCAGGAGATCGAACCACCGCTGGCAGAGCTTGGCGGTGCTGCGCATGGCCGCCACGGCAACGGCGTCTCCGAGCACACCGGCACCCGCGCCGACGGTGCCGCCGAACCTGATCGCCAAGTCGCTTCCCGACACCAGTGAGGGAAGTCCCTTTCCTCCAAACGCGACGCCGTAAAAGGCGCCGTCTACCTCGAACGTCAGATAGCTGCCAATCGCCCACCGCGGCCGTCGAAGATTGGCGATTTTCGCGCTGTCGAGCTCCCACTGGGTCTGACCACCAGCCAGAAAGACGAGGGTTGTGTCGGTGAGCGCCAGAATTCCGCGCGTCCCATACGCACCCTGCCCGTACATGCGCTTGGTCCGCTTGACCGTAACCCACGACGCAAGCCTCACCGTCTCCGCAGGCTCCGCATTGCCATTCGCCGTATCCGTCGATGCCGATGAATCAGCCGCCATAACTGCCTCCTAGTTGACACGCCATTGTTGTCTCCTGCTTAGCCTCAATTGATGACACAGCACCACCACATGCCGCTGCCGGTCCGTCACTCCCAGCGGGAAGAAGCGACACGCCGCGTCGGATGAGCGGAGCTACGGGATGGCGCTCGGGTTAGATCTCGGAGCCGAGGTCGTTGTCGAACGCATGCGCGCGATCCTGGTCGGGTAAATCTCAGGCGGAGCCAGTTCCGAGGTTCCTGTACGACAACCAGGAGCCGCCGCCAAAGGGACGGGAGAGCGTTGGTTTCGGGCAGGACAGTACGGCCTACGTGTAGAGCTTGACGCAGCGGAGCACGATGTTGAGCACACGCTGCGGCTCGTGCTGCCAGACGACAGAGAAGTGGCCGAGGTTCACTTGGTTCGGCCCGTCGTTGCCTTGAGGTTTGCTCGCCGACGAGTAGTAGAAGACGTACAGAACCGGCTTGCCCGTATTGGGCTCCGGGGCTATTAGGGGCAGCTTCCCCTTAACTACCATGTACTCCTGGTTACCATCCTTGCCGAATTTGAAGTTCGCAGGAAGCGTCGTCGGCTTCCCGTAGCCGTTGCCGCTTGCGTTGAGGGTGTACCAACCGATTGCTAGCCCTTTTGCATTGAGGCACGAGACGAGCGTCCCGCCGCTAGCGGTCGCCGAGGAGACGCAAACGGCGAGGGTTACGAGAGCTAGTGACAGGGACTTCACTGCTTTGCGGCGTGTCCTCGGGCTGGGATGCACACTGCGCCATCCGTTCGCGCAGGCCGCTGGGAGCCCATCGTCCGGTACTTCCTCGTGAGGCGGGGCGACGGTCTCACTCGGACCGCTACCGGGCTTGAGGTACGTGCCAAAGTCGTCGCAAGGCAGCTTCGTAGCGGCGACGAGCGATGCGGGAGCGAAAGCGATCCGCACCTTCGTCGTGCGGCGCGGCGTGAGCGAATTGATGGCTCCGCAACTCGGGCATCGCACGTTCCCGGCTTCGTCGGCAACCGTCGACTTCATGACTCCACAGGAGTGTAGCCCCGAGCCTCGCGCCGCAGCTACCAGCAGCAGATCGCCAAGCTCCGTGCCGTGTTGGCGCGCCACCGGAGCGGGACGCATGTGACGTGACGGTGCTGGTGTAGTCGCGGACCGGAGGACGCCGCGTCGGCGGTGAACGCCGCGGTAATCCATTAACCGAGACAGGCGGACGGCGCTACAAATCACCTGCTGGCGAGCGCTCGTGAACTCCTCGACCTTGTCGTCGGTGCCTCGCTGCAGCGGGCGGACTATTACCTCGGCATAGGCGCGGGCTCGCGGCAGGCCAGTGCTTCAAGCGACTTCGCGATCGACCACTAATTGACGTCGCGCCGCGCGCTCATCGCAACCCCAACGACGGCGAGCAGGATGGCCCAGGCGACGAGGACGATCCCGCCCACAACGGGCTTCAGAAGGTGCTGGGTCGTCAGGCCGACCAGGGCGTCCTGCGAGTAGCTGGGCATGAAGTGGCCGACGGAGGGGACGAGGCCGAACAGCAGCGGCGATACGACGAAGCCCCAGGCGAGGAGCGTGATCACGGCACCGACCTGGTTGCGGACGATCCCGCCGAGCCCGGCGCCGATCGCTCCCCATAGTGCGATGCCGCCGAGCGCGCCAAGGGCGAGCTGCGCGACGTCGCCGCCGCTGAGGGCGAACGTGATGCCGCGTCCGCTGAGGATCACGTATCCGAGCGCCCAGCCAAGCGCCTCGCCGACGATCCCGAACACGATTCCAGCGAGCGCGCCCGAGATGACCTTTGCGGCTAGGACACGCGAGCGGTACGGCGTGAAAAGGATCGTTGGGCGGATCGTGCCGTAGCGGTACTCGCTCGTCACGAGCAGCACACCGGCGAGCGCTGAGAAGATGCCCGCGAGGCTTGCCAGGCTGAGCAGCTGGCGCTGGTTTTCGACGCTGGAGAGCGCGCTGGCGTTGCTCAGCAGCCCGGTCAGCAGCTCGAAGAGGAGGATCAGCGCGATCATCCCGAGCAGCAGCCCGACTGTCGTTCGCGTCGAGCGGACCTTCAACAGCTCGGCCTTGATCTGCGCGATCACGACTGTACCTCGGCGGTGAGCTCGAGGAAGATCTCCTCGAGCGACGAGCCTTCGGTGACGAGCTCGTGTACCGCGATGCCCGCCGCAAAGGCGACCTCGCCAACGCGCTCGCTCGTGGTGCCAGTCACGAGCAGGGCGTGTCCGTCGCCTTTCGCGGTCTGTAGCTCCGCGGCGCTCAGCGCAGCTGCCAGCTTCGGAGGGTCGGCGCAGCGAACTCGCACGGCGCCGCCAACACGTGCCGTCAGATCCTCGAGCGACGACTCGATCACGAGCCGGCCGTGACTGATGATCAGGACCTGGTCGACGGTTTGCGCGACCTCAGCCAGCACGTGGCTCGAAACGAGGACCGTGCGTCCCTCCGCGGCAAACGTGCGCAGGAAGTCGCGCAGCCAGCGCACGCCCTCCGGGTCGAGGCCGTTCGCCGGCTCGTCGAGGACGAGCAGCTCCGGCTCGCCGAGCAGCGCCGCAGCGAGCCCCAGGCGCTGACGCATGCCGAGCGAGTATCCCTTGACCCGGCGCCTCGCGGCATCCGTCAGCTCGACCAGGGCCAACACCTCCTCGACCCGGGCGTCGGGCACGCCGACAGCCTGGCCGAGCATCCGCAGATGGTCGCGGCCTGAGCGGCCGGGGTGGAAGTCGGTGGCCTCGAGCACGGCGCCGATTCGCAGCGAGGGGTGGTCGAGAGCGGCGTAGGGGCGGTCGAACACGAGCGCTCGGCCGCTGCTCGGAGCTGCGAGTCCCAGCAGCATCCGCAGCGTCGTCGTCTTGCCGGCCCCGTTCGGGCCGAGGAAGCCCGTGATCGTTCCGGCCTCGAGCTCGAACGAGAGGTCGTTGACGGCCAGAACCTTGCCGAAGCGCTTGGTCAGCGACTCGGCTACGACTACCGGCGGCAAGCGCTCACCACGACCTCCGCCGGGACCCGCGCATCAGGCATCGCTGAGTTGCTGGTGGACGCGCGCCCGGTCGATCCTGATCGCGGCGAACAGGCCGGCGGCCGGGTCGGGCGGCTGAAGCTCGAGCAGGCGAGCGAGGACACACTGCGGGCCGGGATGTGGGTGTCCGCGCCGCATGCTTTTGCTCGAGTCGCGCAACACGGTCTTCGCGGCTGGAGTGAGTCTCAGGCGCCCGCGCAGCAATGTCCTGATCGACGGCCGCAACGGGCGATCGCCTCGCGGCAGTGTCGCCAGCGGCGGAGCGTCGAGCGTCGCGTCCACGCCGATCGCGGCGAGCGCCTCGCGATCCAAGGCGTCCAGCGTCTCTCTCGCGCGCTCCAGCCCGCACCCGACCACGCTCGCGAGCTCCGGCTCAGCCAGCAACGCTAGAGCGAGGTGCTCGGTGCCGGTCTTTCGATCGCCGCGACGCCTGGCCTCCTGGCCGGCATCGAACGCGGTCGCCCAGGGGTGATAATCCGACTCGTTCATCCGGTCCCCTTCCCGTGCTTCGCGTGAGCCGACTGCCGTGTGACGCCGAGGGCGTCGCCAATCTGGCGCCACGACCATCCAAGCCGGCGCGCGACGGCAACCTGGTTGGCCTCCACCCGCTCTGCCAGCCGCCGCAATGCCGCCGCGGCGCGCAGCCCGAGCGCCGGGTCGTCGCTGACGACGAGTGGCGTGATCTGGTCGACGTCGATGGGCGTCAGTTTAACCTGACGGGAGCCGATTTGTCAAGACAACCTGACGTCCCTGGCTCGTCGGAGCCGGCTAGGGCGTGCCCGCGGCGGCGAGCCATTGCGACTCGAAGGCGAGCCCGGTGTGCGCCGCGAGGAGGCAGGGACGGTCCTCGGGCGCAACGGG
>DATAJI010000330.1:0-9684 GCA_036262195.1 Solirubrobacteraceae bacterium | reverse complement strand
GGCACCCCTTCGGGGCACAGGCACCCCTTCGGGGCACAGGCACGCACCCGCCGGCCCTAGCCGCCGGCAAGCCGCTGCTCGAGCGCTTCGAGCTGCTCGGTCAGCGCCGCCGGCAGGCGGTCACCGAACGTCGCGAAGTGCTCGCGCAGCATTGGCAGCTCCTCGAGCCAAGCCGCTCGATCGACGCGCAGCAGCTCCTCGACGGCCCCCGGGGCGATCTCGAGCCGTGACACGTTCAGCGCTCCAGGCGCGGGCAGACGGCCGATCGGCTCCTCGACGGCCTCGGCGCTGCCCTCGAGCCGGCGGAAGATCCACTCGAGCACGCGGCTGTTCTCGGCGTATCCGGGCCACAGCCAGCGGCCCTCGCCGTCCTTGCGAAACCAGTTGACGGAGAAGAACCGCGGCAGTCTTGAGGCGTCGTGCTCGCGGCCGATCTGGAGCCAGTAGGCGAAGTAGTCGCCCATGTTGTAGCCGCAGAACGGCAGCATCGCGAACGGGTCGCGGCGCAGCTTGCCGACGGCGCCGGCCGCGGCGGCGGTCGTCTCGGAGGCCATCGTCGAGCCGAGGAAGACGCCGTGCTCCCAGTCGAACGCTTCGTAGACCAGCGGGACGACGCTCGAGCGCCGACCGCCGAAGAGGAACGCATCGATCGGGACGCCGGCTGGGTCCTCCCACTCCGGCGCGATCGCCGGATCCTGCGACGCGGGCACCGTGAAGCGGGCGTTGGGGTGCGCGGCCGGGGCGTCGGCGCCGGGCGCCCAGTCGTTGCCGCGCCAGTCGATCAGATGCGCCGGTGGCTCCGTGCTCAGCCCCTCCCACCAGACGTCGCCGGTGTCGGTGCGCGCGCAGTTCGTGAAGATCGTGTTGTAGCGAGTCATCGCCATCGCGTTCTGGTTAGTCCGCGTGCTCGTTCCTGGGGCGACGCCGAAGAAGCCCGCCTCTGGATTGATCGCGTAGAGACGGCCATCGGCGCCGAACTTCATCCAGGCGATGTCATCGCCGATCGTCTCGACCTTCCAGCCCGGGAGTGCCGGCACCATCATCGCCAGGTTCGTCTTGCCGCAGGCTGAGGGGAACGCGCCGGCGAGGTATTTGACCGCACCCTCGGGCGAGGTGACCTTGACGACCAGCATGTGCTCGGCGAGCCAGCCCTCCTCGCGCGCCATCACCGAGGCGATCCGCAGGGCAAAGCATTTCTTGCCGAGCAACGCGTTGCCGCCGTAACCCGATCCGTAGGAGGAGATCTCGCGGGTGTCGGGGAAATGGACGATGTACTTGTTGTCCGCGTTGCACGGCCAGGACACGTCCTCGGCGCCGTCAGCGAGCGGCGCGCCGACCGAGTGCACACAGCGGACGAACTCGCCGTGCTCGCCGAGCAGCTCGAGCACCGAGCTGCCGGCGCGGGTCATCACGGTCATGCTGAGCGCGACGTAGGCCGAATCGGTGATCTCGACGCCGATCTGCGCGAGCTCCGAGCCGAGCGGGCCCATTGAGAACGGCACGACGTACATCGTCCGCCCACGCATCGCGCGACTGAACAGGCCGCTCAGCGTCTCGCGCATCTCGGCCGGGTCGCGCCAGTGGTTCGTCGGGCCGGCATCCTCCGCGAGCCGTGAGCAGATGAACGTGCGATCCTCGACGCGCGCGACGTCGTTGGGATCTGAGCGCGCGAGGAACGAGCGTGGTAGCCGCTCGGGGTCGAGCGCCTCGAAGGTCCCGGCCTCGAGCAAGGTCTCGCAGAGCCGGTCGTACTCGGCTTGCGACCCGTTACACCAGTAGACGTCGGCCGGCTGGGTGAGCGAGGCGACCTCGTCGACCCACGCGAGCAATCGCTCGTTGGCGGTTGGCGCGCCGGTCTCGATCACGTGGAGCCGAGTCCTTGTCGGCGAGCGAGCGTGCGGGTCCCGGTGACGTCACGGCGGGCCTGCTCGGCGTCTGGGGGAGGCGTCACGGTCGGCTCAAAAACGCGGAAGCGCCCCATCTGGAGCGCCACCAGCAATGCCACGGTTGGGGGGCGGCTTCTACGAGGCCAGAGAGCATACCTGTGGGTTTAAGTGCGTGCGCAAGTTCTTCTAGCGAGGGTTGATCGGCGCGTGACACCCCTCCGGCGGCGGACCTGAGACGATGCCGGCAGATGCTCGCGCGCAACGATCCGGAGCACGCAAAGGCCGATGGCTCTTGAACGGCGGGCGCTCGCGCCGGCGCTCTGCCTGCTCGCGGTGTTGGCCGTCAGCGCAACCGCCGTCGCCGCCGCGACGCAGCTCGTACGCAAGCGGAGCGGCAGCGTGAGCGCAACGCTCAGCTACCGTCACGAGGCGAGCAACGCGGTCGCGCCGTTCAGCGACCTGCGTCTCACGATCACGCGCGACGGCAAGCCGCTCTACCGCGCCGCGGTCACGAACGACGCCTGCGGGACGCTCTGCTGGCCGAACCTGCCGGATGCGCTGCGCGTCGTCGACGTCGAGGCCGACGGTCAGCCGGATGTGCTGCTCAACCTCTACACCGGCGGCGCGCACTGCTGCAACGCCACCGACGTGTTCCGCTATGACGCGGCGCGCGAGGACTACTCCTCGCTGCTTCACGTCTGGGGCGACCCGGGTTACTCGCTGACCCGACTGAATGCCAGCAAGGTCTTTGAGTTCGTAACCGCCGACGACCGCTTCGCCTACGAGTTCGCGGCCTTCGCGTTCTCCGGCCTGCCGGTCGAGGTGCTGGCGCTGGAGAACGGTCGCTTCGTCGATGTCACGCGCGCCTATCCCAGGCTGCTCGTGCTGGACGCTGCCCGGCAGTGGCGGTCCTACCGCGACAACCGATCGGAGCGCACCGGGCTCGGCTTCCTCGCGGCCTGGGCGGCCGACGAGTACCTGCTTGGTCGCGGTCAGGCTGTCGGGAACGAGCTGACGCTGCTCGAGCGCGCCGGCAAGCTGCGCAGCAGCGGTCCGCGGATCTGGCCGGCCGGAGCCGAATTCGTCGCGCGCCTGCGGAGCTTCTTGCGAAAGACTGGCTACACGAGCTGATGGCGCGGATCGACCTGCAATCGCACTCGCTGTATTCGGACGGCGCGCTAGCGCCGGCCGCGGTCGTCGAGCGGGCGGCAGCCGCCGGCGTCGAGCTGCTGGCGCTGAGCGACCACGACACCGTCGCCGGCATCGACGAAGCGCTCGCCGCGGCTCGCGAGCACTCGATCGGTCTGCTCACCGCGACCGAGATATCAGCTGTCGACGCGGGCTATGAGGATCTCCACGTGCTCGGCTACGGGATCGACCATCACGACCCGCTGCTGGCGGAGCGGCTTGCCGACGCTCGAGCCGATCGCAGCCGACGCGCCGAGCGGATGGTCGCGCTCCTGCGCGAGCTCGGCTTCGCGATCGACGAGGCACCACTCGACGCGCGGCGCGCCGAAGGCAAGCCGCTCGGCCGCCCGCATCTCGCCGCGGCTGTCCTCGCACACCCCGACAACGCGGCGCGACTCGCGAGCGAAAGTCACACGGACGTCTCATCGTTCATCCCCGCGTACGTCATCCCGGGCGCTCCGGCCTACGCCGGCCGCACGCGCCCGACCGTCGCCGAGGCGATCGAGTGGATCCACGCCGCCGGCGGGCTCGCCGTCTGGGCGCATCCGTTCTGGGACATCAAGGACGAGGGTGCCGTGTTGGAAGCTATCGACCGCTACCGGGCCGCCGGCCTTGACGGTGTCGAGTGCTTCTACCTCACCCACGACGAGCACCAAACGCGGCTGCTCAGCCGGCGTTGTGACGAGCTCGGCTTGATCACTACCGCGTCATCGGACTACCACGGGCCCGACCATCGTCTGTTCAGTCGCTTCCTCGCGTACGAGTGCTACGGCCTCGAGCCACGCTTGGGAAGCCTGACCCGAGCCGACTCCGATGAGCGGGGCACTAACGTGTTGCTAACCGAGGACAACATCTAAGGCGGTCCTGTAGCTTGTCGGCGCCGCACGCAGATCGTCTGCTGATCGAGTCCGGCGCGGGGGTCACGTTGAGATACCGACGCAGGCGAGAAACGGAGTGATGAACCCCCCGAGGACAAGAGCCGGAGCAGCCGGCGTCAGAGCACGACTGCGACGCCGCGGCGTTCTCGCCGCCGTGGCCGCGACGGCCGGGATCGGCCTTGCGCTCGCGGCCTGGGGCTCCGCGGGCGCCGACGCGACGAGCGGCAGCGCCCCCGCATGCCTGACCGCAGGCATCAACCACAGCGCCAAGCTGGCGGGCGTGCCGGTTGATGTCTCGCCGACGCCGGGCACCGACACGGCCGCGCCCGACACGCAGATCAGCTTCCTCGGCGTTTCGGCGGCGCAGATCCACGATGTCTCCGCCGTCGGTGCGAGCAGCGGCCCCCACTCCGGTCACCTCGAGAGCTACTCGCAGGGCGACGGTGCGAGCTTCGTGCCGGAGGCCGCGTTCACGCCCGGCGAGCGGGTGACCGTAGGGGCCGTCATCGGGGCGGCGAAGGACGCCAAGCGTGTGTCATACAGCTTCGAGGTCGACACCCCGTACTCGACGGCGGCGGTCAGCGGGTTCTCGAACCCGGCGCCGCCCGCCAGCGACTACCAGACCTTCTACACGCTCCCCGGGGTCCAAGCGCCGGTCATGACGGTGACCGCTGCGGACCGCGATCCCGACGCGGGCGACATATTCACGACCAACGGGGCGGGGGGAGCTGGCCTCAGCGGCGAGCTGATCTACACGCCGCAGGGCCGCCTCATCTGGTTCCATCAGCTCTCGACTGGGACCACCGCCAACGATCTGAGCGTCCAGACCTACGACGGCCAGCGCGATCTCACGTTCTGGCAGGGCAAGGTGCTCTCGCTCGGCTACGGCCAGGGCGAGGACTTCGTCGTGAACTCGCACTACCAGACCGTCGCGACCGTGAAGGGTGGCAACGGGCTAAAGGCTGACCTGCACGAGTTTCAGATCGCTCCACACGGCGTCGCCTTCATCACGGCTTACAACCCGATGCGCTGCAACCTGGGCTCGCAGGACGGGCCGCGCAACGGCGCGATCCTCGATGCGACCGTCGAGGAGATCGACATCAAGACGGGGCTAGTGCGCTGGGAATGGCACGCCCTGGACCACGTTGGGGTGAGCGAGTCCGAGACCTCGCCGCCGAGCGACCGGGCGTGGGATTGGTTCCACATCAACTCGATCGACCCGGAGTCCGATGGCGACGTCTTCATATCGGCACGCAACACCTGGGCCGGCTACCAGCTTCAAGCCGGTAGCGGCGCGATCCTCTGGCGCCTGGGCGGCCTCAAGAGCTCGTTCAAGATGGGGCCCGGTACGGAGACCGCGTGGCAGCACGACGGCCGCATCCTCGCGGACGGCGACGTCACGTTCTTCGACGACGGGTCGACCCCACCCCGCCATGCACAGTCACGCGCGATCACGGTCGCGCTCGACTTCAAGACGCACCAGGCGCACCTGGTCTCGGCCGACGTGCACTCGAGCCCGCCACTGCTCGCCGCGAGCCAGGGCAACATGCAGACGCTGGCGGACGGCAACACGCTCGTGGGCTTCGGCGCCGAACCGGTGATCAGCGAGTACGCGAAGAACGGATCACTGCTGTTCGACGCGCACCTGCCCTACGAGATGATCTTCTACAGGGCCTACCGCTTCGCCTGGAGCGGACGCCCGCTGACGGCGCCCGCCGCCGCCGCGAGCCAGAACAACGTCGGCGAGACGATCGTTCACATGAGCTGGAACGGCGCGACCGGCGTCGCCGCGTGGCGCCTGCTCGCCGGCAAGAGCGCAGGCTCGCTCACGGCGCAGGCCACAGTGCAGCTGAGCGGCTTCGAGACCTCGACGATCCTGCCCAATCGGTACGGCTACGTTGCGGTCGAGGCGCTCAACTCGGCCGGGCACGTGCTGGGAACCTCGCACGCGGTCCCGGTGAAGAGCTACGCCGCGGAATACCCGCCGTCACGCCGAAGCGATGATCAATAGCCGCCCGAGGAAGGCTTCGGCTTGTGCTTGTTGGAGTGCGAGCCGCCGTTGCCGCCGCCACACGCTGCCACCAGGACAACGACCGCCGCGGCCGCCAGCAGACTGCGCACGGCAATCGAGAGCTTTCGCTTCATGGACCGGACTCCTGTCGTCATTCGGGGACCTCAGGGCCCATACTAACAGCCGCCCGGCGCGCCAATCCCAGGCTGCGCGGGCCTCTTCGAGCCCGATGCGTGCGCTGTGAGCGCTCGGCCGTGGTCTCCTGATCGGCCGGAAGAGCCGCGGCGCGTAGGGTATCGTCGCCGGTCGGTGCACAAGCAACTGCGACAGCCGCTCGCGCGCCGGTGAGCGTCGAGGCACCAGCAAATCCGGTGGGCCGCGGGGCGAGCGCGGACGGGCCCGACGGCCTGGGGTCGCGCTCCGGATGGCTGCTGGCCGTCTGCTGCGTGGCTCAGTTCATGGTGATCCTTGACCTGAGCATCGTCAACGTCGCGCTGCCCTCAATCCAGTCGAGCCTCGGCTTCTCATCTCCCGAGCTGCAGTGGGTCGTCGACGCGTACGCGATCACGTTCGCCGGGTTCCTGCTGTTCGGCGGGCGCGCGGCCGACCGCTTCGGCCAGCGGCGGATGATCGTCGCCGCGCTGCTGCTGTTCGGACTCGCCTCGCTGGCAGGCGGCATCGCCCCCGATCGCGGCCTCTTGATCGGCGCTCGCGCGGGACAGGGCCTCGCCGGCGCCTTGATGGCGGCGTCGTCGCTCGCGATCATCACCTCGTCGTTCCCGCCGGGGCCCAGGCTCCATCGTGCGATCGCCACGTGGGCGGCGATGAACGGGCTCGGCGGCGCCGCCGGAGTGCTGTTCGGAGGCATCATCACCCAGGAGCTCAGCTGGCGCTGGATCCTCCTGATCAACCCACCGATCGCGATCCTCGCCGCCGCCATCGCCTACCTGGTGGTGCGCGATCGCCGCAGCGGGCAAGGCAAGAGCTTCGACATCGCCGGTGCGCTGACCCTGACGGTCGGACAGATGGTGCTGGTCTACGGCGTCGTCCAGGCGGGCCTTCAAGGGTGGAGCGCGTTTGGCGCGCTCGGTCCGATCGTGCTCGGAATCGTCCTGCTCGCGGTGTTCGTGGTGATCGAGACGCGGATCGCGTCCGCGCCGTTGATCCCGTTCAAGGAGTTGACACTGCCGCTCCAGCTCGCCAACAACATCGTCCTCATATTCAGCGCTTCGCTGTTCCCGATGTGGTTCGTCAGCTCGCTCTACCTGCAACAGGTGCTCGGCCTGTCGCCGCTCAACACGGGACTGATCTTCCTGCCGATGACGTTGATGATCATGCTCGTCGCCTCGCGCACCGGCAAGCTCGTCGGTCGCTTCGGCGTGCGCGCCGTCCTCGGCAGCGGGCTGACGATGCTGACGGCAGGCATGCTGCTGCTGGCGCGGATCGGACACAGCGGCAGTGGCCTCGTCTACGTGATGATTCCGGGGCTGTTGACCGCGGCCGGTATCGCGATGTCGATCGTGCCGTCGACGATCGCCGCGACACAGGGAGCCAAGGAGGGACAGGCCGGGCTCGCCTCGGGTCTCGTCAACACCTCGCGGCAGGTCGGCGGCGGACTCGGGCTCGCGGTCCTGATAACGCTCGCGACGCAGCGCAGCACTCATCTGATCGGGACCGGCGTTCCGGTGGCGCAAGCGCTGACGGAGGGGTTCCGCCTGGCCTACCTGATCTGTGGCGGACTGGCGGGCCTGGCCGCGATAATCACGATCACGGCGATGCCCAAGCCCGACGCGGCTGTCGCGTCGCCTGCACGCCGCTTGGCCGTCGTGATCGGCGTGTTCGTGGCGGGCTTCGTCGCGGCCGACATAGCGTTCGCGAATTCGCGCGGCGCTCCGGTCGGCGCCTACGTCACAAGCGGCTCGGACAGCTTCGTCAGCGCGCCGTCACTGCGCCCGCCGACGCTCTACACCGACCACAAGACCGATACCGGCGCGCTGGCACCGGGCGACATCTTCACCGCCGCCTTCTACAACCTGAGCTATCCGCCGATGGTCGGCCAGAGCGGACCGCTGATCCTCAACGACCGTCTGCAGCCAGTGTGGTTCAAGCCGGTCCCGAAGAAGTACGTCGCAGCCAACCTCAGCCTGCAGTCCTATCAGGGTAAGCCCGTGCTCGCCTGGTGGCAGGGCGTCGTGACGAACATCGGCCAGACGGTCAGCGGCGAGGACGTCATCGCCAACCAGCACTACAGGACCATCGCGACGCTCAAAGGGAAGGACGGCTGGGTCCTAACGCTGCACGAGATCGTGATCAAGGGCAACGACGCCTGGGTCACGGCGAACAAGAACATCCCGCGCAATCTCTCCAAGGAGGGCGGCGCCTACAACGGTGCACTGATCGACTCTGCGGTTCAGGAGTACAACCTCAAGACCGGCAAGCTGCTCTACACGTGGGACGCGCTGAAGCACATCCCGCCCAGTGAGTCCTACGCCACGCTGCCGACCAATGGATTCCCGTGGGACGCCTACCACGTCAACTCGCTGCAGCTGATCGGCAACGACACGTTCCTCGTGTCGATGCGCGACACCTGGGCGGCATACCTCGTCAACATCAAGACCGGCAACATCGAGTGGACCCTCGGTGGCAGGCAATCGAGCTTCAAGTTCGCCTCACAGGCCGCTTTCCAGTGGCAGCACGACGTCGTCCTACAGCCCAGCTCGGAGGTGACGATGTTCGATGATCACTGCTGCCAGCTCACCGGCGGCGGCACCTACGTCCCCGCGACCGGACCGTCTCGAGGACTCGTACTCAAGCTCAACCAGCAGACGCACACAGCAACGCTGGTCTCCCAATACGGCCAGGCCCGCAACGAGAACGCCGACTACATGGGCGACGTTCAGCCGCTTTCGAACGGGAACGTGTTCGTCGGCTGGGGATCGCGACCGTTCCTCTCCGAGTACAGCAAGTCAGGCAAAGTGCTGCTCGACGGCTACTTCCCGGGGTCGGACCTCAGCTACCGGGCGGAGGTGGAGTCATGGGTCGGCCTGCCGCTCACCCGGCCTTCGGGAGCCGCTCGCCGGGCAAACGGCAAGACGACCGTCTACGCCAGCTGGAACGGCGCGACCCAAGTCGCCTCCTGGCGGGTCCTCGCGGGGCCCAGCGCCAGCCGGCTGACGGTCGCCGCGAACACGCGCGACTCCGGATTCCAGACGGCGATCGCGCTACGCAGCAGCTCCGGGACGTTCGAGCTGGAGGCGCTCAGCGCCAGCGGCCGGGTGCTCGGGACCTCGAAACCGTTCACGGCCCCGGCATGAGCGGCGATTGAGGCCGCTCCGCTTGGCGATCGCGCCCGGTCGGAACGGCCGGTCGATTAGGATTCCGCATCAGACCTTAACGTCGGCCAACAGCATGAGCCGTCGCCGCAACCTGCAACGATCCCCGGTGTCCATATGGCTGTGAACGCCCTGCCCAACACGCGGAAGCGCAGCGACCGTCCGACGCCACGCCCGCTCGGCGGGCATCCCCAGCGGGCCCTGAGCGTCGTTGCGGCTCCCGCGGAGCGACGCGTTGGCCGGCCCAGTCATTTGCGTGCGTTGGAGTCGGAGGCTGTGCATGTGATGCGTGAGGTTGTGGCGACGTTTGAGCGGCCGGTGTTGTTGTTCAGTGGTGGCAAGGACTCGATCGTGTTGTTGCGTTTGGCGGAGAAAGCGTTTCGCCCAGC
>DATAJI010000329.1:0-5132 GCA_036262195.1 Solirubrobacteraceae bacterium | reverse complement strand
CTCCCGCGCCGCGCGGGCGCCCGGGCGGATCGTCTTCGGCAGCATGAAGCGGACGTCCTCGCGCGTGAACTCCAGCTCGGAGACGTCGCTCACACCTTGCTGCGCGAATCGCTCTACGAGTTCCGCCACCAGTTCCTCGGGGGCGCTCGCACCCGAGGAGATGC
Source organism: Solirubrobacteraceae bacterium (assembly GCA_036262195.1). Lineage (GTDB taxonomy): Bacteria > Actinomycetota > Thermoleophilia > Solirubrobacterales > Solirubrobacteraceae > Palsa-513. Next base: position 4,968 of record DATAJI010000329.1, on the reverse strand, counting down.
CTAGCGTGCGCACCCCTTCGAGCCAGTCTTCCTCGACTTCGTGCGCGTTGTCGATCAGGTAGGACCGGGCGCCGCTGTCGCGTGCCACCTCGACCAGGCGCAGTGAGTTTGACGAATTGCGCGAGCCGACTACCAGCACCAGCTCACACCTCTCCGCAAGCTGGCGCACCGCCGCCTGGCGGTTCGTCGTCGCGTAGCAGATGTCGTCGGTGCGCGGACCGACGATTGCCGGGAAGCGCTCGCGCAGCCGCTCGATGATCGTGCGCGTCTCCTCGACCGCGAGCGTCGTCTGCGTCGTGTAGGCAACCCGCTCGGGATCCGGAACCTCGAGTGCGTCGACGTCCCGCTCGCTCTGCACGAGGATGATGTGCTCGGGCGCCTCGCCCATCGTCCCCTCGACCTCCTCGTGGCCGTCGTGGCCGATCAGGATGACGGTGTAGCCGTCAGCGACGAAGCGCCGCGCCTCGACGTGGACCTTCGTCACGAGTGGACAGGTCGCGTCGATCGTCCGCAATGAGCGCGCCTCCGCGTTGGCACGCACGCTCGGCGCGACGCCATGGGCGGAGAACACCGTTACCGAGCCGGCCGGCACCTCGGTCTCCTCCTCAACGAAGATCGCGCCGCGCTGGCGCAGCTGCTCGACGACGTGCTTGTTGTGGACGATCTCCTTGCGAACATAGACCGGTGCGCCGTAGCGCTCGAGCGCTAGCTCGACTGTCTGCACCGCCCGATCGACGCCGGCGCAGTAGCCGCGCGGCGAAGCCAGCAGCACGCGCTCGATGCTGAAGGGCTTCACGGCGGGCTTAGTCGCTGCGCTCACCCCCAGATTGTAAGGCGGCGTATTACGCGGCGATCAACGCCTGCTCAGCGTGGCGCGCAGACGAACGCGACGGGCGCCTCGCCCGTCAGCTCGATCGCGATCGCGGCCATCTCCGAGTCCGCCCACTCCTCGCGCAGCAGCGAGTAGGAGACGAGGTCGTGGGGCTTGTCGTAGTGACGCTGAAAGGAGCGCAGAATGCCCTCTTTGATGAAGCCGAGGCGCTCGAACGCCCGCTGCGAGCGGTGGTTGGCGACGTCGACCCAGGCCCCGAGCCGCTCGATGCGCAGCGACTCGAAAGCGATCCTCGCGAGCAGTGCCTCCGCCTCATCCCCCACTCCCGAGCCCCAGAATTCGCGACCCAGCCAGATGCCGATCACGCCGCGACGGTCGCGCAGCGAAACCTCGAGCAGCGAGATGATCCCGACCGGCCGGTCGGCAGGGTCGACGATCGCGAACTCGAGCGCCACGCCTTCGACACGGTTGCGCGGCAGCGACGCGATCCACTCTGCTGCCTCGGCCTGCTTCTCGTAGGGGCCCCACGAGAACGGGTAGGTGACCTCCGGGTCGCTCGCCAGCTCGAACAGACGCGGCGCGTCCGCGGCGCGCGGGTAGCGCAGCGTCAACAGCGGGCCGCTGGCAGTCAGATCCTGCGCTGGCTCTGACATCCGGCGGGGACGGTCAGTACCCGAGGGCGAACTTCGCGTCGTCGCTCATCAGCTCCGGCGTCCACGGCGGCGTGAACACCATCGCCGAGTCGACCGACTCGACACCGTCGAGCTCCGACACGAACTCCTCGATCTGCTCGCTCACCTGCGGTCCGATCGGGCAGCCCGGCGAGGTCAGCGTGAACGTCACGTGGACATTGGAGCCATCGACGTCGATGCCGTAGATCAGGCCGAGCTCGACGAAGTCGAGTCCCAATTCGGGATCGATGACGTTGGCGAGCGCCTCTTCGACATCTTCCACGGTGGGCACGGACCGATTCTAGCCCCCAGCAGCTGCGAGCTGGCGTCTTGGCATTACGCTGCCTGCGGTGAGCGGGCAACTGAGCTTCAGCTTCAGCGACGCGAACGCGGGGCTTCACTGCTTCGGGCGAAGCGGCGAGACCGCGGTCGTCCTGAGCCCGAATGGACCAAGCTCGTTCGACTCGGTCGAGGTCGCGCAGGTCGACGATCGCTTCGAGATCGCTCTCGGAGCCTTCGGCGAGACGCTGCTCGAGCCGCTCGGGCCGCCGGTCGCTTTCCGCCAGCACCAGCGGTCCGACTGGCTTTGCCGGGCACGGGCCACGATGGCGGACGGTCGGACGCTGGACGGCTTCGGTTGCGTGACGCTCGCCGAGCGCGGGCTCGGCCGGCTTACGCGGCGGCGCAGCATCTGGATCTACTTCGAGGACGGCTTGGCGCTCACGCTGCTCGCGGAGCGGGCATCGAGCAAGCCAGGACACGACGAGCCCGTCGCGGCCTTCGTGGCGCGGGGAGCGCCGCTCGAGGCGAGCCCACTCGAAGACCCGCTCGTCTCGAGCACGTACCGCGCAGACCCCCTCACGGGGGCAGGCGGCCGGCTGGTGCACGCGGGGCTCGAGCTCTGGGAAGGGGAAGATGCCGAGACGCGGGAGCGTGCCCGGGCACTTCGCATCAGCGGCGAGACGATCGCCGCCGCCGAGCTGACGCAGGACGGAGTCGCAACCAGCGTGGCGTTCCTGGCCTGGCACCACCGTGGACGTAGGGGCACCGGGGCTTACCTCAACGAGACGGTCGCGAGCTGACGGTGCGTCAGTTAGGGCTGCCGAGACGGTCCCACATGTACAGCTCGACGCATTCGCCCGCGAGCTCCCCGGCGCGCATGCGTGACAGGCGCGGCAGGATCTCCTCGAGTGCGTGCTCCTCGGCGCGGCCGGCGTCAAACGCCTCCTCGCTGCTGAGACCAGCAGCGACCTTGAGAGCTTCCCGGCGGTGCTCGCCGAGCGACGGATAGATCGATACCAGGAAGTCGGTGTTGGCGATCGGCTGGCCAACGGTCTCTAGCGAAGCGTGCCAGGCCGCCAGCATCGAGAGATCGTCGTCATCCAGCTCCGACACGGCCCGGGTGTAGTGGGTTACCAGCTCGCGCTCGGGGATCTCATCGACCCACGCGTGGTAGACCTCGCTGACAAGCTGTCGGCGAGCCTCACGGCCGACCGATTCGGCGATCACCCGAATCGCGTCGTGCGGCTCGATGAAGCACAGCGGCATGCCCGGACTCCCGACAGCTGGACTGGAACACCGCGAAGGTTAAGCGCCGCGGTGGACGTCACCGCGGCGCCTTTACACGGCCCGCCGGGTCAATTCTTGACCGGCTTGTAGGGACAGCTCTTCTTCCCGCGGAGGTGCTCGAAGACGACGCAGTAGGCAGCACGCGGCTTGCCACCGGCGTTGGTCAGACCGGCGTCGAAGCCGCCGTTCTTGCCGGCGGCTCCATACCAGCTGTAGATGTAGAGGCGCTTGATCCGCGAGCTCGAGTCAGCGAGCGAGAACATGTACTTGGTCGCCTTCTTCTGGCGCGCCAGGTTGAAGTTGAAGCTCGGCTTGAATTCGGCGAGCCCGCCGGTCTCAGTGAGCCAGACCTGACCGGGAACGTCGGCGAGCATGGCTCTTGTCCCGCTGTCCTCGAATCGGTTGGTCTCGCTGTAGTTGTGGAGCCCCCAGATGCGAGGCATGTGCTTCTTGGTGACGTCATGCTTGAACTGGTTGATGTAGCGGATCGTCGCCGACGGGGAGGTCGAGTCGAGCACGTCGAGGCCGACGATCGTGCACTGCGGGCAGACCTTCTTCAACGCGAGGTAGTACTGGGCTGCCTGCTTCGCGGTCGGGCTGTCGTAATTGTCGTTGCGCGCCCGTACGTTGCCACGGTTCGCCTCGTTCCACGGTGTCAGGACCTTGACGTTTGGAAACATCGCGACGAAGTCCTGCATGTCCTTCGTGTAGGTGGCGACGCTCGGCATCTTCTTCGGGCTCTGGTTGTTGTGGTAGAAGGCGATCAGCGGCTGGACGCCGGCGGCCTGCGCGGCGGTCAGCCAAGACTGCAAGTAGAAGAGAGCCGTGGGGTCACTGCCCGAGGCGACGTCGTAGGCCGTGAAGTAGCGCGCGACCTTTACACCGAGCCGCTGGTAGGCCGGGTTGGTGAACATCAGCGGGTTCTCATCGCCGATTCCGACGAGCCTGCCGGCCGCGCTCGTGTGGGCGAGGCGAGTGCCGTGGTCTGTAGAGCCGAGCGCCGTGCCGGCGGCCAGAGCCGTCGCAGCGAGCGAAACGGCTACGACAACAGCGAGCGGCGTGCGGGTCAGGCGCATGGAACGGCTCCTTCCGAGGGTGCAAGGGCGGCGGGACGCCGGGGCACTCGGCGACGACCACCATTGTTGCAACGCAGCCGCTCGCCAGTAGTAGCGGAACTGTCGCGCATTGCTAAACCACCAGCGCAGCGAGGTGGCGTTCGACCGCCCGCGCACACTGGCGGCCTTCGTTGATCGCCCAGACGATCAACGATTGTCCACGCCGTGCGTCGCCACAGGCGAATACACCGTCCAGTGACGCCGCGTAGGCCGGGGCATGCACGTTGCCGCGCGCGTCGAGCTCGAGGCCCAGCTGCTGCGGAATGGCGTGCTCGGGGTGCAGGAAGCCCATCGCAAGCAGCACGAGATCGGCCTGCAGCTCGCGCTCGGTGCCGGCGACGGGGGCAAACGGCGGCATCGGCGCAGCGTCAGCGATATGCATCGATGAGACGTGGCGCTCGCCGGAGAAATGCGTCGTGATAACCGAGAAGTCGAGCTCGCCGTCAGCCGTCTCGCGCGCCTCCTTCATCGCATAGGAGATCCGCAGCTTCATCGGCCAGCGCGGCCAGGGCGTGATCTCGTCCGCGCGGTGCGCCGGAGGCTCGGGCACGATCTCGAGCTGCGTCACCGAGCTGGCGCCCTCGCGCACGGAGTTGCCGACGCAGTCCGCGCCGGTGTCGCCGCCGCCGATCACGACGACGTGCTTGCCAGCTGCGCTGATGCCGGCCGCGCGGGGCGGTTCGAGGGCCGGCGCCGGACCGTACTCCGAGGCCACCCAGCGGTTGCGCTCGTAGAGGTAGTCCATCGCGAAGTGGCTGCTCTCGAGCGCGCGTCCCGGGAC
>DATAJI010000328.1:0-1628 GCA_036262195.1 Solirubrobacteraceae bacterium | reverse complement strand
ATCATGTCGACGTTGACGTTGGCGTCGGCGAGCGCGCTGAATATACGCGCGGCGATGCCAGGCTGGTCCGGCACGCCGAGCAGCGTGATCCGGGCCTCGCCGGTCGAGTGGGTGACAGCGGTGACTAGTGGTTGCTCCAAGGTGTCCTGCTCCGAGACGACAACGGTACCGGGACCGTCGTCGATACTCGAACGGCAATGGATCCTGACGCCGTGATTGCGTGCGTACTCGACTGAGCGTAGCTGGAGGACGCCGGCACCTGACGCCGACATCTCGAGCATCTCCTCGAACGAGACGACCGGCAGCTTGCGGGCGTTCGGCACGATCCGCGGGTCGGCGCTGAAGACGCCGGCGACGTCGGTGTAGATCTCACACTCCTCGGCCCCGACCGCCGCTGCAAGCGCAACCGCCGTCGTGTCGGAGCCGCCGCGGCCGAGCGTCGTCACGTCGCGGCTCGTCGAGACGCCCTGGAAGCCGGCGACCAGGACGATCTGCTCGTCGTCCAGTGCGGCGTTGATGCGATCGGCGCGGACCTCGAGGATTCTCGCCTTGGTGTGTGAGGTGTCGGTGACGATCCCGGCCTGCGAGCCGGTCAGTGACAGCGCCTGGTGGCCGAGATCGTGGATCGCCATCGCGCAGAGCGCGCACGAGATCCGCTCACCGGTCGAGAGCAGCATGTCCATCTCACGGGGGTCGGGGGCGAGCGAGACCTCCTCGGCCATCGCGATCAGCTCGTCCGTCGTCTTGCCGCGCGCCGACAGCACGACGACCACCCGGTAGCCGGACTCTCGCTTCGCGACGATCCGCCGCGCAGCGCGCTTGATCCGCTCAGCATCGGCGACCGAGGTGCCGCCGAACTTCATCACGATCACTCCCGGCATCGCGCTCATAGCGCCCGGCGACCCGCGAATGCCTTGCCGAGCGTGACCTCGTCGGCGTACTCCAGATCGGCGCCAACCGGCAGCCCGCTCGCCAACCGCGTCACGCTGACCTGCGGCGCGCGCTCGCGCAGCGTCTCGGCGATGTACAGCGCGGTCGCCTCACCGGTGGTCGTCGGGTTCGTGGCGAGCACCACCTCGCGCACCTCAGAGCCCGGTTCGCCGATGCGGCGGAAGAGCTCAGCGATCTTGATGTCCTCGGCGTCAACCCCGTCGATCGGCGAAAGCGCGCCGCCGAGCACGTGATAGCGGCCGCGATACTCGTGCGTGCGCTCGAGCGCGATGACGTCCGACGGCTCCTCGACGACGCAGATCAACGTCGGATCGCGCCGGTCGTCCTCGCAGATCCGGCAGCGCGGCCCCTCCGCGAGGTTGCAGCAGATCTCGCAGAGCCCGATCCGCTCCTTGACGTCGCGGATCGCCTGGGCGAGCGCCTCGGCATCCTCGACCGGCGAGCGCAGGACGTGGAAGGCGAGCCGCTGTGCTGTGCGGTTGCCGACGCCGGGCAGCTTCGACAGCTCGCTGACGAGCCGCTGGATCGGTGGTGCGTAGACCGACAACGATCAGAAGCCGGGCAGGCCCAGTCCCCCGAGCGAGGACAGGTCGAGACCGCCCGTGACGCCCTCCATCCGCTCGTTCGCGAGCTGCTGGGCGGAGCGCAATGCCTCGTTGACCGCGGCCATTACGAGG
>DATAJI010000327.1:0-2006 GCA_036262195.1 Solirubrobacteraceae bacterium | reverse complement strand
GTCGTAGTCCGCGTCGAAGTGGACCACGGGAATGCCGGCGGCTTCCCCGGCGGCGGCGATCAGGAGATCGGGATGCTTGACGGCGCGGTGGTGGAGGCCGGCTTTGCGTGCGAGCTGCTCGTAGACCTCGAGCGCGCGCTCCCACTGCGCTTTGCCGATCGGGCAGTCAGGCAATGCCCCCAGGTCGCTGCGCAGCGCTTCGAACTCGCCGGCGGTCTGGGTGCTGCAGAGCAGCTCCAGTCTGACCATGTCGCAGGTCGCGATCTCGCCGTCGATGACCGCTTCGTCGAATGCGTCACGGATGTCCCCGCCGACAGCCCGTGTCCAGCTCCAGGCGCTTGTGTCAGCCAGCTCCACCTACGCGAGCTTCCGCGGGCTTCGCAGGGCAGCAAGCGCTGCGGGCGTCAGCCCGGCGAAGTCGTGTGCGGCGAGGCGCTGGCGCGCGGCGCGGTCAACCACCTCACGCAGCGCGGCATGCACCGTCTCGGTCGTCTGGACGGTGCCCAGCACCGCCGCAGCCTCGTCAACGAGGCGCTTGTCGAGATTGATGTTCGTTCGCTTCGTCGTCGCTGTGGCCACCCCACGAGCAGAAAGCGTAAGCGTTCAGTTGGAGGTCTACATAACTCTGCGTCGAAGTTTGGGGTGTGGATCGGGCTGAGGCTGAGGCGGTCTATGACGCGGGCCGGGAGGCTGTGGTCGAGGTGTTGTTGGCGATGGATCGCCGGATCGCCCTGTTGGAGGCGCGGGTTGAGCAGCTTGAGCGGCAGTTGAGGCGTGACTCGCGTAATTCGTCTTCGCCGCCGAGCAGTGATCCTCCGGGTGTGTCGCGGTCACGGCAGCGGCGCGAGCAAGGCTCGGAGCGCCGGCAGGGCGCGCAGCCTGGTCATGAGGGGCATGGTCGCGAGCTGTTGCCGACCGAGGCGGTCGATGAGGTCGTTGAGTACTGGCCCGAGCGGTGCGCGTGCGGCCACGCGTTCGACGAGGGTGAGCGCGCTGAGGGTGTTCTGGTTGCTCGACACCAGGTTGAGGAGCTGCCACAGCTCGCAACGAGGGTGACTGAGCATCAGCTGCACCGCGTTCGCTGCCCTGATTGTGGGCGCGAGCAACGTGGCGAGCTGGCGGTGGGCGTCGCTCGGAGCGCGTTCGGGCCGAGGTTGCAGGCCGCTGTGGCGGTGCTCGCGGTGCGCAACAGGGTCTCGCGTCGCGACACCGTTGAGCTGTGCGAGGAACTGTTCGGCGCACGGATCAGTACCGGCAGTGTGGATTCGATTCTCGCGCGCACAGGCGACGCGCTCGCCGAGCCCTACGAGCAGCTGCTCGATAGCGCGCGGCGCTCCAAGCACCTGAACATGGACGAGACTGGCTGGCGACTGCATGGTCAACAGCGCACCCTCTGGGGCGCTTTCTCCAAGCGGCACGCCATCTTCAAGATCACCAACAGCCGCCACGCCGATCACGCCAAGGCGCTCCTCGAGGGCCACCGGGGGATCGTCACGTCAGATCGCTGGTGGGCCTACAACCAGCTGCCCCTGGCGCGCCGCCAGATCTGCTGGGCGCATCTGCGCCGCGACTTCAAAGCCCACGCCGAAGGCCTCCCCATCGAGCGCGAGTTCGCCGAGCACGGCCTGCGAATCACCGACCAGCTGTTCTGGGCCTGGGAGATCTACCAACACACCCACGACCGCCGTGAGCTCCAACGCCGCATCCGACTTCTGCGCCGCGAGCTCAAACCGATCCTCCGCCAGTACTGCGGCAAAGCACCGCGCTACAAGTACTGTCGCGGCCTAGCACGCAACCTCTTGAAGGTCTGGCCAGCACTCTGGACGTTCGCCGAGCGGCCAGGCGTCGAGCCGACCAACAACCACGCAGAGCGCTCGCTGCGCGGCGCCGTCATCTACCGCAAGCTCTCGCTCGGCAGCCAATCCGAAGCCGGCGAACACCGGATCGAGCGGCTCCTCTCAGCCTCGATCACCTGCCGCCTGCAGCAGCGCTCGCTGTTCGCATAC
>DATAJI010000326.1:0-17961 GCA_036262195.1 Solirubrobacteraceae bacterium | reverse complement strand
ATTCGGAGCTTGGGGCGCTGAGTCGTGCAGGCGCGCGGGAGCTTGGGGTGGCGCCGGGGGAGCGGGTGGCGATTGCATTGCCGGCGGGCGTCGACTTCGCCGTCGCCCTTCATGCTTGCTTTGCGGCGGGGGCGGTGGCTATGCCCGTAGATCTGCGCGAGCCGCGTGAGCGCTGGTCGCTCGATGGAGTCGCGGCGATCGTCGATCGACCGCTCAGGTGCGAGGGCAAAGCGGCCACCTTGCGCTCGCTCGATCTCGACGACGTGGCGCTCATTGTGCGGACCTCGGGGACCGAGAGCGGGATGGCGAAGGCAGTCCCGCTCTCGTTCGGAAACTTCGTCTGGAGCGCGCTCGGCTCGGCCGTGGCACTCGGCCTGGATCCGGACGAGCGGTGGTTGTGCACGCTACCGTTGGTGCACGTCGGAGGGCTGTCGATCCTGATCCGCAGCTGGCTGTATGGGACGACGGCGGTGGTGCACGAGCGGTTCGAGGCTGCGGCAGCCGTGGCGGCGCTGATGGATCGTGAGATCACGCTCGTCTCGGTCGTGGCGACGACGCTCGCGCGCCTGCTGGACGCCGGCCTCGAGCATCCGCCGCGGCTGCGTTGCGCGCTCGCGGGCGGTGGCCCAGTGCCGTTGGCGCTGGTCGAGCGAGCGGCGGCGGCGGGGGTCGTGGTCTCCCAGACCTACGGCCTGACCGAGACCTGCTCCCAGGTCGCGACGCAGGTGCCAGGTCAGCCAGCGCGCGCGAACGCGGGGCCGCCGCTGTTCTGCGCTGAGGTGGAGATCGCCAGCGACGGTGAGATCCTCGTCTCCGGGCCGATGCTCTCGCCTGGCGTCGGCGGCGTGCTCGCGACAGGCGATCTGGGCGAGCTGGACGGCGAGGGAAACCTGCGGGTTATCGGCCGCAAGGCGGACACGATCATCACCGGCGGCGAGAACGTGGCACCCGCCGAAGTCGAGGACGCCCTCACCCGGCACCCCGCGGTCAGTGAAGCCGGCGTCTACGGCGCGCCCGATCCCGAGTGGGGCGAAGCGGTACACGCGCTGGTCGTGCTGCGCGCGCCGGTCAGCATCGACGCGCTGCGCCAGCACTGTGCGGCGCTCCTTGCTTCCTACCAGCTACCGAAGGAGATCGCGGTGGTCGATGCACTTCCACGGACCGCTTCGGGCAAGCTGCTGCGCCGCGACCTGCCTGCAACGGCCGCTCTATGATCAGCGCGATGCGTGCCGTCGTGCCCAGTGCTCTGATCGCCGCTGTCGTGATGTTCGCGGCACCGGCGCTCGCCTCCGGTGGCTCGAACCGGATCGGCGGCTGCACCAAGTCGCAGGTCAAGCCGTCGGCGATCGTCCTGTTCTGCGGCGACGACGGCGCCTACGTGGATCACATCCGTTGGAGCGCGTTCGGCGGCGCCACGGCGCACGGCTCCGGCACCTACGCGTTCAATCCGTGCAAGCCCGACTGCGCCGCGAGCAAGGACAAGACCTACAGCGTCAAGTTCACCGCGTCACAGGCGAAGCCGTGCTGGGACGCCCACGACGACTACCGCGCGTTGGAGCTGTTTTTCGCCGCGGGCGCACCGCACGCCACGCAGAAATTCACGCTCTACTGTCCCGCGGGTTGAACGATCCCGAAGAGCAGCGCCGCGAGTCCCTCGCCGACTGGGACGCGGCTTCGACGGGTTGGGAACGGGGGCGCGCCTGGCTCCGCGATTTTGCCGCCCCTGTCACGCATTGGTTGATTGAGGCACTCGAGCTGCAACCGGGTGAGCGTGTCCTGGATCTCGCCGCGGGGCCTGGCGAGACTGGGCTGCTTGCGGCTGAGCTGATCCTGCCGGGCGGCGTCCTGATCTCCAGCGATCAGTCGGAGGCGATGGTCGAGCTCGCGCGGGCGCGGGCCGCCGAACTGAAGCTCAGCAACGTCGAATTCCGCGTGATCAACGCGGAGTCGATCGACCTCCCCGTGGCGAGCATCGACGCGGTGCTGTGCCGCTGGGGCTACATGCTGATGGTCGATCCATCGGCCGCCATGGTCGAGACGCGGCGCGTCCTGAAGGCCGGTGGGCGTGTCTCGCTGGCGGTCTGGGGATCTCCCTCGGCGAACCCGTGGCTTTCGATCACCAACCGCGTGATCCAGCAGCACGGTCTGGCCGACCCGCCGACGAGCGAGACGGCACCGGGTCCGTTCGCACTGTCGGACGCCGAGCGGTTGCGCGCGATGCTCGAAGAGGCAGGGTTCGTCGAGATCGAGATCGACGCGGTCGATCTCGTTCGCACCGCCCCAAGCTTCCGCGAATGGTGGGAGATGCAGCTCGACATGTCGCCGAGCGGTCCGGCCGTTCGGGACGCGCCGTCCGACGTTGGACGAGCGGTCGCCGCTGAAGTTGAAGTCCAGCTGGCCCCCTACACACGCGACAACGGCCTTTTGGTTCCGGCGCGGTCGATCGTCGCCGCGGCAAGCGCCTGATTCTTAGGCTCCCCGGCCGCGCCGACCGACGACGTCACCAAAGAGGTAGCCTGCGAGACCATGATCTATGACAAGGATGCAGAGCTTTCGCAGCTCGACGGGAAGACGGTTGCGGTCATCGGCTACGGCTCGCAGGGCCACGCCCACGCGCTGAATCTCAAGGATTCCGGCGTCGACGTCGTCGTCGGGTTGCGCGAGCGATCGAGCTCAGCCGCCGCGGCGCGGGAAGCCGGGCTCGAGGTGCTGCCGATCGTCGAAGCCGCGAGTCGCGGCGACCTCGTGATGATGCTCGTGCCGGATGAGCTGCACGGCGACGTCTGGGAAAGCGACGTGCGCGACGGTATCTCCGACGGGAACATGCTGCTGTTCGGTCACGGCTTCTCGGTCCACTACGCCGAGGTCGTTCCGCCGCCTGGCGTCGACGTCGCGCTGATTGCGCCGAAGGGACCGGGGCACCTTGTGCGGCGCCAATTCACCGAGGGCTCGGGCGTGCCGGTGCTCGTCGCGATCCAGCAGGACGCGACCGGCAACGCTCGCTCGCTCGCGCTCGCCTATGCGAAAGGCATCGGCGGCGGGCGTGCCGGGATCATCGAGACGACCTTCAAGGACGAGACGGAGACGGATCTGTTCGGCGAGCAGGCTGTGCTCTGCGGTGGGGTCTCGGAGCTGATCCAGGCCGGCTTCGAAACGCTCGTCGCTGCCGGTTACGACCCGGAGATGGCGTATTTCGAATGCCTTCACGAGGTCAAGCTGATCGTCGACCTGATCTACGAGAAGGGCCTTGCGGGGATGCGTTATTCGATCTCGAACACGGCGGAATACGGCGACTACACCCGCGGTAAGCGTGTCATCACCGAAGATACGCGGGAGCAGATGCGGACGATCCTCGGAGAGATCCAGTCAGGGGACTTCGCGCGCGAATGGATCGCGGAAAACCGTGCTGGGCAGGAGAGCTTCAAGCGGATGCGCGCCGAGCAGGCCGGGACGCAGATCGAGGAGATCGGCAAGGAGCTCCGCTCGCATATGGACTGGATCAAGCCGGCGTTCTAGCCGGTGCTGGCCTACGTCTTCTGGCATCGCGCCGCCGCCACAGTCGCGGGCGGAGAATACGAGGACGCCTGCCGGCGTTTCCACCGCGGCCTCGCGACGCACCGACCGGGCGGGCTGATCGGCACTGCCTGCCTTCGTGCGGAGCGGCTGCCGTGGCTCGCATACGGGGGCCCCGGGCTCGAGGATTGGTACATAGTCGAGGACTTCGCGGCGGTCGGGGTGCTGAACGAGGCGGCGGTCGCGCGGGGGCATCTGAGCGCGCACGACCGGGCGGCCGGCCTGATGGGGGAGGGCACGGGCAGCATCTACCGGCTGCTCGATGGGACGCCCGAGCTATCGTCGGTCCGCGTTGCCGCCTGGATCAGCCCGGCACGCGGTCACGACGTATCGCTGCTAGACGACTTCCTCGCCGATGGGATGGAGCGCTCCGCCGCCAGCCTGTGGCGGCGCCAGCTCGCGTTGGGCCCGGCGCCCGAGCTGTGCCTGCTGGCGGCGCACGCCCCGGACGGACTGCGGAGCACCCGGCTGCCGGAGGGTTGGCGCGTCGACGTCGATTCACGCGCGCCGCTCTGAGCTACACTCCCCGTACCGTCACGACTGGCGTCTGGGTGGAATTGACCACCGGGAAGTGATGGGTCGAAACATTGCCGCGCGCCTGGGCACCTCTGCACTTCGAGTCCACGAGGAACTCCCATGACGCCACCAGCAAAGACACCTAGCGCCGCGGCGCTGGTAATTCCGGACTCGCTCCGGCCCAGCGACGGCCGCTTCGGTTGCGGCCCATCGAAGATCCGCGCCGCCCAGCTGGCGCACCTCGCGAGCGACGGCGCGGCCGTGCTCGGCACCTCGCACCGTCAGGCGCCGGTGAAGTCGCTTGTGGGGCGCATCCGGGCGGGGCTGCACGAGCTGTTCGCGCTTCCGGACGGCTACGAGGTGGTGCTCGGCAACGGCGGCGCGAGCGCGTTCTGGGATGCCGCCGCGTTCGGCATCGTCGAGCGTCGCGCGCTCCACCTCACGTTCGGTGAGTTTTCGAGCAAGTTCGCCAGCGTGACCGCGGGCGCGCCCTTCCTCGAGGACTCGATCATCGTCGAGGCTCCTGCTGGCAGCGCCCCGGCGCCGACGAGCTCCCCGGAAGCGGACGTGATCGCCTGGGCACACAACGAGACTTCGACCGGCGTGATGCTTGGCGTGCGGCGACCGGCTGACAGCGAGCACGCGCTGGTCGTGATCGACGCGACCTCCGGCGCCGGCGGGCTGCCGCTTGACGCCTCACAGGCTGACGTCTACTACTTCGCGCCGCAGAAGAGCTTCGGGTCCGACGGCGGGTTGTGGCTTGCGCTGATGAGCCCGGCGGCGCTCGAGCGCGTGGCGCGGATCGAGCAGTCGGACCGCTGGATTCCGCCGTTCCTGTCGCTGACGGTCGCGCTCGACAATTCGATCAAGGACCAGACGAACAACACACCGGCCGTCGCGACGCTGTTCATGCTCGTCGACCAGATCGAGTGGATGCTCGCCGGTGGTGGCCTCGATTGGTGCGTGTCGCGAACCGGGAAGTCGGCCGCCTACCTCTACGGCTGGGCTGATGCCTGCAGCCACGCGACGCCCTACGTCACCGACGCGTCGCTGCGCTCATTCGTCGTCGGGACGATTGATTTCGACGATGCAGTGGACGCTGCCGCGCTTGCCGCAACGCTGCGCGCCAACGGGATCGTTGATGTCGAGCCCTACCGCAAGCTCGGTCGCAACCAGCTCCGCGTCGGCATGTTTCCCTCGATCGAGCCGGATGACGTGAGGGCGCTGACGGCGTGCGTCGATTACGTGCTGGAGCAGACGCTGTGAGGCGGCTCCGGGAGCCGCCCTTCGGGCGGCTTTCCTCGCCGGTCTGGATTGTCGGGCGGGGCAACATCGATGCAAACTTTCTGGGACGGAGGGCCTGAAATATGAGCACTGCTGATGCGCCGAGGGCGAAGGTGCTGGTGGCCGAGAACGTCGGCGATTCGGGGATCGCGCTGCTGCGTGAGCACTTCGACGTCGAGACTGGCTTCGACTGGGACGGCGAGGAGCTCGCTAAGCGGATCGGGGAGTTCGACGGCATCCTGATCCGCTCGGCAACCAAGATGACGCCCGATCTGATCGAGCGCGGCGTGCGGCTGCGTGTGATCGGGCGCGCCGGCGTCGGCGTTGACAACGTGGATGTCCCGGCCGCGACGCGTCGCGGCATCGTCGTCGCCAATGCGCCGCAATCGAACGTGGTGACCGCGGCCGAGCACACCGTCGCGCTGCTGCTCGCGCTTGCGCGCAACATCCCGCAGGCGCACGCCTCGCTGACCTCCGGCAAGTGGGAGCGTTCGAAGTTCTCCGGCGTCGAGCTCTACGACAAGACCCTCGGGATCCTCGGCTTCGGCCGGATCGGCCAGCTGGTCGCACAGCGCGTGCGCGGCTTCGGCATGCACGTGATCGCGTTCGACCCGTTCGTCGCGGCCGAGCGCTACCGGGAGCTCGGCGTAGAAAAGGCAGCCGACCCCGAGGCCGTCTACGCGCGCGCCGACTTCATCACTGTGCACCTGCCGAAGACCGATGAGACGAAGGGGTTCATCGACGCGGCGGCGATTGCGAAGATGCGCGATGGGGTGCGGATCCTGAACGTCGCGCGGGGTGGCCTAATCGATGATGCCGCGCTGCAGGCGGGTCTCGACTCGGGCAAGGTCGCGGGTGCGGCGCTTGACGTCTTCCCGAGCGAGCCGATCACCGACTACCCGCTGTTCAGCGGTTATCCCAACGTGATCGTCACGCCGCACCTGGGAGCCTCGACCGCTGAGGCGACCGACCGGGCCGGCTATCAGAGCGCCGAGCAGGTCGTTGCGGCATTGACTGGCGGCGTCGTCTCGACCGCGGTCAATATCCCTTCGGTTGGGGCGGAGGACATGGAGGCGCTACGGCCTTTCCTGCCGCTCGCCGAGCAGCTGGGGCGCCTCGCGATGGGGCTTGCCAAGGGGAGCTCCGTGGAGCGGATCGAAGCCGCGTTCATGGGCCGGATCGCCGAGCTTGACACGCGTCTCCTGACACTGGCAGTGCTGGTCGGCGCGCTTGGCGGCCGATCTGAGCAGGACGTCAACTTCGTCAACGCCGGCTCGCTTGCGGAGGAGCGCGGGATCGTCGTCGAAGAGAAGAGCGTCACCGAGGCCGAGGACTTCAACGACCTGATCCGAGTGACCGTGCACGCCGGGGGCGAACGGGTCGCCGTTGCCGGGACCGGGATCGGGCCGAGCCAGGTGCCACATCTCGCCGAGGTGTGGGGACAGCGCTTCACGATCGAGCTCGCGCAGCATGTCACCGTCTTCCGCTACAAGGACGTGCCGGGGATGATCGGCCGCGTCGGGTCGGTGTTCGGTGAGCACGGCATCAACATCTCTTCGGCAGCGGTCGGGCGCCACCTCGACGGCAAGGACGCGGGCGGCAAGGGTCTCGCTGCGATGGTCGTGACGACGGGCGAGCCCGTGCCAGAGGCGGTGCTTGGCGAGATCGTCGCCGTCGATGGTTTCGTCGACGGGCGCAGCGTCACGCTGGCATGACCCCCCGGGCTGTGCCCGGTGCCGCGAAGGCCGAGGGTGCGGCGGAGGCGTTCGCTCGCCACGACCCCTACTGGCCGGCGCAGCTCAGCGTGCTCGCGACGATCGCGCTGGACCTCGACCTCCCGAACACGCTGACGCTACTCCCGGTGTGGGTGCTGCCGGCATTCGAGAGCCTGTTGCTCGCCGGGCTGGTGGTGACGACGCCGCGTGGCAAGGAATTGCCGCGACCGGGCCGGCGGTCCACCGCGCTCGTCCTGATCGGGCTCGTCAGCGCCGCAAACGTTCTGTCGCTGGTGCTGTTGGTGCACTACCTGCTCCACCACCAGGCGTCCCCAGCCGAAGGCCACCGCCTGATCCTCGCCGGCGTCGAGATCTGGGTGACGAACGTGCTGCTGTTCGGCGTCTGGTACTGGGAGCTCGACCGGGGCGGACCGCAGGCGCGCAAGCACCCCGACTGCCCGACTCCCGACTTCCTGTTCCCGCAGATGACCGAGGAGCGGCTCGGGCGCTGGGACTGGCGCGGCGGCTTCGTCGACTATCTCTACGTGTCGTTCACGAACGCGAGCGCGTTCAGCCCCACCGACACGATGCCGCTGAGCGTGATGGCGAAGATGCTGATGCTCGTGCAGTCGCTGATCTCGCTCGTGACGATCGGATTGGTTGTTGCGCGCGCCGTGAACATCCTGCAATGAGCTCCGCGTCGCGTCCTTGCCGATCCGGCGTGCACGCTGCTAGGCTTTTTTGCGCATGAAGTTCCGCACGTCCCTTGCTCTGCTTCTCCTCCTCCCCCTTCGGGGGGAATAGCGCGTGGCGGCCGCGACGCCGCAAACCGACTGAGAGGAAACAGGCAGGACGAACGCGAAAGCGAGGAACATCATGGCTAGCGAACGTAGTGACCGAGTAGTGATCTTCGATACGACGCTGCGCGACGGCGAGCAGTCGCCCGGCATCTCCCTGAATGCCGCCGAGAAGCTCGAGATCGCACAGCAGCTCGCGCGACTCGGCGTTGACGTTATCGAGGCGGGCTTCCCGATCACCTCACCAGGTGACTTCGAGGCGGTGCAGGGAATCGCGCGTACGGTGGAAGGGCCCGTGATCGCAGGGCTCGCGCGAACCCACGCTGCCGACATCGACGCGGCTTGGGGCGCCGTCAAGGACGCCGACCGCCCGCGGATCCACACATTCATCTCGACGTCGGACATCCACATCGTCCATCAGTTGCAGACCACACGCGAGGACGTGCTCGGGCAGGCCCGTGCCGCCGTTGCACAGGCGCGCAGCCTCGTCGAGGACGTCGAATTC
Organism: Solirubrobacteraceae bacterium; assembly: GCA_036262195.1. GTDB lineage: Bacteria > Actinomycetota > Thermoleophilia > Solirubrobacterales > Solirubrobacteraceae > Palsa-513. The sequence goes on along the minus strand of DATAJI010000326.1, from coordinate 9,571 downwards.
TCGCCGATGGACGCGACGCGGTCGGAGGTCGAGTTCACGGCCGAGGTGGTCGCCGCGGCGATCGAGGAGGGCGCGAGGACGATCAACATCCCCGACACCGTCGGCTACACCATGCCGAACGAGTTCAGCGCGTGGCTGAGGCGGCTCTACGAGCTCGTGCCAGAGCTGCACGACGTCGTGCTCTCGGTCCACTGCCACGACGACCTCGGGCTCGCGGTTGCGAACTCGTTCGCCGGCATCCTCGCCGGCGCGCGACAGGTCGAGTGCGCGGTCAATGGCATCGGGGAACGCGCGGGCAACGCATCGCTGGAGGAGATCGTGATGCTGCTGGCGACGCGGGCCCCCGACATCGGGCTGGAGACCGGCGTGAACACGCGCGAGCTTGCACGCACCAGCCGCCTTGTGTCGCGGCTGACTGGCTACGTCGTGCAGCCGAACAAGGCGATTGTCGGGCGTAATGCGTTTGCGCACGAGTCCGGCATCCACCAGGACGGCGTTCTCAAGGAGCGCACGACCTACGAGATCATGGATGCGACGAGCGTCGGCCTCGAGGCGAACTCGATCGTGCTCGGAAAGCACTCCGGCCGCCACGCGCTGCGCCAAGCGCTCGAGGAGCTGGGCTTCGAGGTGTCGGGCCAGACACTGAATCTCGCCTTCAAGCGCTTCAAGGAGATCGCCGACCGCAAGAAGACCGTGACCGCGATGGACCTCGAGGCGCTCGTGACCGACGAGCTGCGCGAAGAGATCACCGGCTACTCGCTGGAGTCATACGAGGTTCATGCATCGCTTGCGCAGGAGCCGAGCGCCAGCGTCACGGTTGGGCTGCCGGACGGCGTCAGCGTTCGTGGCGAGTCCTCGGGCGATGGCCCGGTCGACTCGGTATTCCGAGCGATCAACCAGGCGACCGGCATCGACGCGGCGCTGCGCGAGTTCCGCGTCGGCGCTGTGACCGAGGGTCAGGACGCGCTCGGCGAGGTGTCGGTGGTGATCGAGACCGGTGGTCAATCGGCAGCCGGCCAGGGGGTCGCGCCGGACATCATCGAAGCGGCGGCACGCGCCTACCTACGGGCGCTCTCGATCGTGCGGCGACGCGCCGAAGGTGGCCGCAGTACCTCTGGCAGTGGCAGGGATACGGGAGTTCAGCTGACCGGGACCCCGTAGCCGGCCGCGCCAGGCGCGTTATGTCGTCGAACAAGCCAAGTCGAGATAGCCAAAGGAGATCCGATGTCCCGTTTCGCCATCGTCAATCTGTTGGATGTCGAGGATGCAATGAGCAAGCGGGCCCCGGGAATCGAGGCCCGGTTCGGACGCAAGCACCTCGACTCGCGCGACCTCGGCGTGAGCCTCTTCCGCTACAGCGCGAACATGCGCAACCCGATGGCACACAGCCACCGCGAGCAAGAGGAAGCGTACGTCGTCGTCTCCGGATCGGGTCGGGCGCTGCTCGACGGCGAGCTCGTCGAGCTGCGCCAGTGGGACGTCCTGAGAGTCGCGCCGGAGGTGGTACGGGCGTTCGAGGCGGGGCCAGACGGGCTCGACATCATCGCCGTCGGCGGGCCCAAGCCGCCGGAAGGTGATGGCGTACGGGCCGAGGCTTCCTGGCCCGACGACGCCGTCTGAACGACGCGCCGCGCGCCTCAACGCCGCGCGCGTGACCGTTTCGCGGGTGGCGGCTCGGCCGAATCCTGCTGCTCGCGGGCCGACAGCTCGCGTGGCAAGACGGCCGGAAGCGACCCGTTTGTCTCACCATTAGCGGCCGACAGCGGCGTCTGTGCACCCGCGTTCGGCGTCCGCGACAAAGCCTCGAGCGCCGGCTTCATCAGGTCCATGGGTATCGGGAAGACGACAGTCGAGTTCTGCGTCGTTCCGATCTCGCTCAGGGTCTGCAGATAGCGGAGCTGGATCGTCACCGGGTTCTCGCTGATTACGGCGGCTGCCTGCGAGAGCTTTTCCGCCGCCTGGAATTCGCCTTCGGCGTTGATGATCTTCGCGCGTCGCTCGCGCTCGGCCTCCGCCTGCCTGGCGATCGCGTGCTGCATCCGCTCGGGAATCTCGACGTCCTTGATCTCGACGGCGCTCACCTTGATCCCCCAGGGCTCCGTGTGCGTGTCGATGACGTGCTGGAGATCCTCGTTGAGGCGCTCACGCTCCCCCAGGAGCGTGTCGAGGTCGGCGCCGCCGAGCACGGAGCGCAGTGTGGTCTGGGCGATCTGCAGCGTCGCGGCCTCGTAGCTCTGAACCTCGACGACGGCGCGGTTTGGCTCGACGACGCGATAGTAGGCGACGGCGGTGACGCGCACCGGCACGTTGTCGCGCGTGATCACCTCCTGCGGTGGCACGGTCAGCGTGATCGTGCGCAAGCTGATCCGAACCATGCGATCGATCCCGGGCAGGATGGTGACGATGCCTGGGCCACGCTGCTCCATCAGGCGACCGAGGCGGAATACGACGGCGCGCTCGTACTCGCGGAGCACGCGCACCGATGCGGCGGCCGCTGTCGCGCCCAGCACGAGGAGAACGACAACGGCTGCGACGAGTGCAGTCACCACAGCGGGCGCTCCCACTCCTCGGCGCAGCGCACCGCGAGCGTCAATCCACTGAGCTGCTCGACGACGACAACGTCGCCCTCGTTGATTTCCTCGCTGTCGAGGTCCGGCCAGGCCCGTCGGGCGCGCCAGAGCGTGCCCTCGAGGAGGACGCGGCCGCCTCGCTCGCCCCAACTGCGCACGACGCCGGTCTGGCCAACGAGTGCCTCAGCGCCGGTTCGAACCCGGCGACGCCGCGCGAGATGGCCGGCGCGGAGCACGGCGGCGACGGAGAAAGCCGATCCAAGTGCGAGCACGAGCGCGAGCGGAACCACGACGGCGAGCCCACCGCCGATGCCACTTACGGCGAGGACGGAGCCCGCGACCAGGGCCAGTACCCCCGGCACCGCGAGAATCCCAAGCGAGGAGACGTGCGTCTCGACCACGATCAGCCCCGCACCGGTGAGCAACAGCAGGATTCCAAGTGCCGTCACAGTGACGAAGATGCTACGCCGGTCGCGGCCGCTGCGCTACCGCGTGATGATCGGAGCTACGGTTGGTCGGGCGCTGTCAGCGAGCCAGCTGATCGAGGTCGTCATCGACCGCCGTCGAGTCGACGTCGGCCGGGCGGCTGCTCCGGCCCCTCGGCGCAAAACGACCTGTGGCGGCGGCAAAGCTCATCACGCGACCGGCGTAGTGGTGTGATATCCAGCGGCGCGCGAGAGCCCGAGTCGGCCGGAAGATGAGCAGCGCGCCGAGCGCGTCGGTGACGAAGCCGGGGACCACGAGGAGCACGCCGCCGATGAATCCCAGCGCACCGTCGAGCGCCGCGCGACCGGGCGCCCGACGCTCTGAGACGGCGAGCGATACGCGTTCGATCGCCGCGCGACCCTGGATGCGCAACAGCTGCACGCCGATCACCGATGTGCCGAGCAGCAGTACGACCGCTGGCAACCAGCCGATCGCGTGACCGACCTCGGTGAAGGCAAGTACCTCTGCGGCGATCAGCACGATGAGCGGAATGAACACGAACACTCATCGGTGAGCCTACGCGCCGGGCCGCGCCGGGGCGCACGCTCAGCGGCCCAGGATGAAGCGAGGCACTCTCGGCGTACGTGATAACGTACGCGCGTATGGTGCTACCAGCAGCGCAGGACGAGCCCTACGACGTCGCCTCGGTTGGCCCACGGGTGCGCGCACTGCGCGAAGCCATGGGCCTGTCGCTACGCGAGCTGGCCCTGCGCTGCGGCGTCAGCGCGCCGATGCTGTCCCAGGTCGAGCGCGGCGAGACGAGCCCCACGCTCCAGGTGGCGACCCGGATCGCCCGCGGCCTCGAGCTGCGCCTCTCGCAACTCCTGCGTCTCGACGAGGGCGGCGCCGTCACAATCGTCCGCGCGGGCGATCGGCGCAACGGTGGCAGCCCGGACGACAGGCATCATTTCGAGATTCTTACGCCGCCGCTGCCGGGTCAGCGCGCCGAGCTATCGCTGCACACGCTGGAGCCGGGCGGGGCGACTGGTGGACCAAGCGATCCGCCTTTGCACGAGCCGGGAAGCCGTGAGACCACGCTCGTGACAGCCGGCACGGTCGTGCTGATCTGCGACGGGCGCCGCCATGAGCTGGCAACCGGCGACTGCGTGACGTTCGACGCCGACCTGCCGCATCACTTCGAAAATCCCGGCGCCGAGCGGGCGGAGCTTTACGCAATGCTCTCCGCCGGTCTCCGGCGCAGCTGACCCCAGTCGCCTCAACCGCAGGAGAAAGCCGATGCCACAAACGCTGCTCGACAAGATCTGGGAGACCCACGACGTCGCTCCGGGGCTGCTCTACATCGACCTGCACGTCGTGCACGAGGTGACGAGCCCGCAGGCGTTTGAGAGCCTGCGACTCGCCGGACGAACGGTCCGCAGGCCAGACCGCACGCTGGCGACAGCCGACCACAACGTGCCGACCGACGGCACGCCGCTCGCGGCGCAGATCAAGGACGAGCTCTCACGCGTTCAAGTCGAGACACTTGAGCGCAACTGCGACGAGTTCGGAGTTCCCGTCTACTCCGTCGGCTCCGACCGGCAAGGCATCTGCCACGTCATCGGACCCGAGCTCGGCGTCACACAACCGGGCATGACGATCGTCTGTGGCGACTCGCACACATCGACCCACGGGGCCTTTGGTGCGCTCGCCTTCGGGATCGGCACGAGCGAGGTCGAGCACGTGCTCGCGACGCAGTGCCTCGCGCAGACCAAGCCGCACGCGATGCGGATCCGCTACGACGGCGAGGCCGGCTTTGGCGTTACTGCGAAGGACCTGATCCTCGCGACGATCGGCCAGATGGGCGTCGCCGGCGCCGTCGGGCATGCGGTTGAATACAGCGGCCCCGCGATTGCCGCGCTGTCGATGGAAGGCCGGATGACCGTCTGCAACATGACGATCGAAGGCGGCGGGCGCGCCGGGATGGTAGCGCCCGATGACACCACGTTCGAGTGGTTCGAGCGCAACGCGCGGCCGGGCGCACCGAGCGGCGGTGAGCTCGAAGAGGCAATCGCATCGTGGCGCGCCCTCGTGACCGATGACGGTGCGAGCTTCGACCGCGAGATCGTCGTCGACGCGTCAGCGGTCTCGCCACAGGTCACCTGGGGGACGAACCCCGGGATGGTCGTTGGTGTCGCCGGCAGCGTGCCCGCGCCGGACAGTTTCGACAGTCCGGCGGATCGCGAGGCTGCCACTCGCGCGCTCCATTACATGGGCCTCGAGCCGGGCACGCCGATCCAGGAGCTCGCGCTCGACCGCGTCTTCATCGGTTCTTGCACCAACTCGAGGATCGGCGACCTCCGGGCGGCGGCCGGTGTCGTCAAGGGGCGTCGCGTCGCGAGCCACGTCAAGGCGATGGTCGTTCCCGGCTCGCAGCAGGTGCGAGCGCAGGCCGAGGCCGAAGGCATCGATCAGGTGTTCCGCGATGCCGGGTTCGACTGGCGCACCGCCGGCTGCTCGATGTGCCTGGGGATGAACCCCGACATCCTCGCGCCGGGGGAGCGCTGCGCGTCGACGTCCAACCGAAACTTTGAGGGGCGCCAGGGACGCGGCGGGAGGACTCACCTCGTGTCGCCCGAGATGGCAGCCGCGGCCGCGATAGCGGGCAGGTTCGTCGATATCCGAGAGTGGAGCTAGGAGACACACATGGAGCCGATCAAGACGATCGCCGGCGCCGTGAGCGACCTCGACCGCGCCGATGTCGACACCGACCAGATCATTCCGAAGCAGTTTCTGAAGCGGATCGAGCGGAGCGGCTTCGGCGAGTTCCTGTTCTTCGACTGGGCGAAGGAGCCCGGCTGGAGCCTGCCGGCGAATCCGATCCTCACGGCCGGGCGGAACTTCGGCTGCGGTTCCTCGCGCGAGCACGCGCCGTGGGCGCTCGAAGACTATGGCTTCCGCACGATCGTCGCCCCGAGCTTCGGCGACATCTTCTACATGAACTCGACAAAGATCGGGCTGCTGCCGGTCGTGCTCGCCGAGGCCGACGTCCGCGAACTTGCGCAGGCTGGCGAGGGCGAGGTAGACCTCGAGGCGCAGGAGGTTCGCTTTGGCGGACGCGTCGTGGCGTTCGAGATCGACGCTGAGATTCGCCACCGCTTGCTCGGCGGTCTCGACGACATCGCGTTGGCGTTGCAGCAGGAGGACGCGATCGCCGCCTATGAGCGCGGCCGCCAGCGCAATGGCCCCGAGACCACGGCGTTATAGAACTGCCGTCACGCGTACGCGCCACGACGATGCTGACTAGACCGCCACGAAGCGCTCCATTCGTGCAGGCCCGGCGGCCCGGCGCTGTTACGGTGCGCCGTTGATGACCCGAATCGTTGCGCTCCCGGGAGACGGCATCGGGCCAGAGATCATGCCTGCGGCGCTCACCGTGCTCGGCGCCATGGTCAGCGTCGACGTCGAGGAGCACCTGTTCGGAGGAGCATCGATCGACGCGTACGGGACCGCGCTGACCGATGAGGTGCTAGCCGCGTCCGCCGAGGCCGATGCGGTGCTGCTGGCCGCCGTCGGTGGACCGAAGTGGGACACCACAGACGCCACCAAGCCACGGCCCGAGCAAGGCCTGCTGGGACTGCGCAAAGGGCTTGGGCTGTTCGCGAACCTGCGCCCGGTGCGCGCGCTGCCGGCCCTCTACACGGCTAGTCCGCTGCGCGAGGAGCGGATCGCCGGCACCGACCTGCTCGTGGTGCGCGAGCTGACCGGAGGCATCTATTTTGGGGCCAAGACGCGCACCGCGACGTCAGCCTCGGATCTGTGCGCTTACAGCAGCGAAGAGGTCGAGCGGATCGCGCGCGTCGCATTCGCGGCGGCGCGCCGGCGTGTGACAAGCGTCGACAAGGCCAACGTGCTCGAGACATCGCGCCTGTGGCGCGAAGTCGTGACGCGTGTTCAGGCAGATGAGTTTCCCGCGGTGGAGCTCGAGCACGTACTGGTCGATAACGCCGCAATGCAGCTCGTCAGCGCACCCAGCCGATTCGACGTGATCCTGACCGAGAACATGTTCGGCGACATCTTGAGCGACGAGGCCGCGATGATCACCGGCTCGATCGGCATGCTGCCGAGTGCCTCGCTCGGCGCTGACGGGCCTGGCGTCTTCGAGCCGGTGCATGGCTCAGCACCCGACATCACCGGGCAGGGCATAGCAAATCCGCTGGCGATGTTCCTCTCGGTCGCGCTCTTGCTTCGGCACGGCCTGCACTTGGAAGCTGAGGCGAGGGCAGTAGAATCGGCGGTTGACCGGGCGCTTGCCGGCGGCCTGCGGACCCGTGACCTCGGCGGGGATGCGACGACGGCGCAGGCTACAGCAGCCGTGCTCGCCCACCTATAGGGAGGCAGGCCGAGTGAATCAATCCGAGCTCATCTGGCAGAACGGCGAGTTCGTCGCGTGGGACGACGCGAAGGTCCACGTGTTGACACACGGCCTGCACTACGGCACTGGCGTATTCGAGGGCATCCGCTGCTATGAGACCGAGCATGGCCCGGCGATCTTCCGTCACCTCGACCACCTCGACCGGCTCGAGCGCTCGGCAAAGCTCTACTACATGGACCTGCCCTATTCGCAGGAGCAGCTGCGAGCCGCGACGCTGGAGCTTGTCGCGCGTAACGAGCTGCGCTCCTGCTACATCCGGCCGCTCGTCTTCCGCGGGTACGGAGTCATGGGTCTCAATCCGCTCGAGGCGCCGGTCGAGGTAGCGATCGCGATGTGGGAATGGGGGGCCTATCTGGGTGACGAGGGCAAGACAAACGGCGTGCGCGCGAAGGTGTCCTCTTGGGAGCGGATCAGCCCACGCTCGCTGATCCCGCAAGCGAAAGCCTCCGGTCAATACCTGAACAGCGTCCTAGCGAAGATCGAGTCCTTGAAGGGCGGCTACGACGAGGCGATCCTCCTCGACGATCACGGTCACGTCTGCGAGGGGTCCGCGGAGAACGTATTCGTGGTGCGCGACGGCGTGATCATCACGCCGCCCCTGACGGCGTCGATCCTCGACGGGATCAGTCGACGTTCGGTGCTTCAGATCGCTCGCGATCTCGGCTATCCGACTCTGGAGCGCGACATTGCGCGCGCTGAGCTGCCCCTTGCTGACGAGGTGTTCCTCAGCGGCACCGGAGCTGAGCTCGTCCCGGTGCGCGAGATCGACGACCACGCGGTCGCTGACGGCAAGCCCGGAGAGATCACCAGGGTGCTGCAACACGCGTTCGACGATGCGTTGCATGGGCGCAGCGAGCGCTACCGCGAGTGGCTCGATCTGGTCGACGTGCGGGAGCGGGCGAGCGCTTAGATGGCTCTTTCGATGTTCGGCGGGCGAATTATGCGGGCGGCCGGCTAGCGCCTACGCGCACGGTCGCTGCTCGCCCAATTCGCCCGTCCCCCTCAGCGGGGTCCCGAACACACGAAAGGAACCTCAGTGAACACCAAGATCCAGCTATATGACGCAACCTTGCGCGACGGCATGCAGGGCGAGGGGATGTCGCTCTCGGCCGAGGAGAAACTGCGCGTCGCCCACGCGCTTGACGAGCTCGGCATCGAGCTGATCGAGGCCGGTTTTCCGGCCTCGAACCCCAAGGAGCGCGAGCTGTTCGAACTGCTCGCATCAGAGAGGTTCACCAACGCGCAGATCGCGGCCTTCGGCATGACTCGTCGGCGTGATCTGAGAGCGAGCGCCGATCCGGCCCTCGCGCTGCTCGCCGAGTCGGTCGCGCCGGTCTGCACGATTGTCGGCAAGACCTGGACGCTGCACCTCGAAAAGCTCGTCAAGGTCGACCGTGCCGAGAATCTGCGGATGATCGCCGACTCGGTCGAGTTCCTGCACACCCAGGGCAAGCGGGTGATCTACGACGCCGAGCACTTTTTCGACGGCTGGCGTGCCGAGCCCGAATACGCGATCGCCTGTCTTGCGGCGGCGGCTGACGCCGGGGCCGAGACGGTCGTCCTGTGCGACACGAACGGATCGTCTCTGCCGTCCCAGGTAGCCGTGGCGACGAGTGCGGCCGGCGCGGCGCTGGGCGGCCACGTGCGCTTGGGCATTCACTGTCACAACGACGCGGAGTGCGGCGTCGCGAACTCGATCGCGGCGGTCGAGGTCGGTGCGCGCCAGGTCCAGGGGACCGTGAACGGCTACGGCGAGCGGACCGGAAACGCCAACCTGATGTCGATCATCGCGAACCTCCAGCTGAAGCTCGGCTACGACTGCCTCGAGAGCGAGCAGCTCGCGCGCTTGACACAGACCGCCCACTTCGTCGATGAGCTGCTCAACTTCACGCCGGATCCCAACCAGCCGTACGTCGGGCGCAACGCATTCGCGCACAAGGGCGGGATGCACGTCGCCGGCGTCAGCGCCGACGCGGCGACCTGGGACGGCAGCGAAGATCCGTTGGTGTCACAGAGCACGACGGTCTCGGCACCTGCGTCGCTCGCCGCCCGCAGACAGGCGATCGCGTATTCCGGTTCGGCGCGCCAGCCGTCGAAGAAGTGCTCGGCGTCATAGATCACGCGTTTTCCGGCGGACCGCAGG
>DATAJI010000325.1:0-5264 GCA_036262195.1 Solirubrobacteraceae bacterium | reverse complement strand
AGCAAGGAGCTCGACGGATGACGAGCGTGCGCGTAGAGCGGATACGAAAGCTGCTCCTCGAGCGTCAACTGGATGCACTGATCGTCAACGGTCGGGCGAACCTCCGCTACGTCAGCGGCTTCACCGGCTCGAGCGGCGCGGCCTTGCTGCCAGCCGAAGCCGAAGGTCAGCCGCGCTTCTTCACCGACTTCCGCTACCAGGAGCAGCTGGCGGTGGAGGTCGACGGCGCGTTCGAGCGCGAGATCATCGCCGGCCAGCTGCTCGATGGCCTCGCCGCCGAGCTACCGAGCGGGCGAGTCGGTTTCGACGATGCGACAACGACCGTTGCGGAGCGGGCGCGACTCGAGGAGCACGTGGGTGCCCGGACCGAGCTCGTCGCGGCCGGGGGCCTGGTCGAGGGACTGCGCGCGGTCAAGGACGCGGGGGAGATTGACCGCATCGCCGCGGCAGCAGCGCTCGTTGACGGTATCTATGAGTGGTTGGTCGAACGCGGCTTCGCCGGGCGCCAGGAGCGCGAAGTCGCGATCGAGCTCGAGCATGAGATGCGGATGCGCGGCGCGAGCGGCCCGAGCTTCGGTTCGATCGTCGCGAGCGGTCCGCACGCGGCCCTGCCGCACGCGCAAGCGGCGGATACGCCGATCGTGTCGGGGACCCTCGTGACGGTGGACATCGGTGCGGTGCTCGACGGCTACTGCTCGGACTGCACGCGTACCTTCGCCGTCGGCGAGCCAGCTCCGCAGGCACGCGAGATCTACGAGTTGGTGCTTGCGGCGCAGGTCGCCGGCTTGGACGCGCTCGAGCCAGGACTCAGCGGTGTAGCCGTCGATGCGAAGGCTCGCGTCGTAATCGACGACGCCGGCTACGGTGAATTCTTCGGCCATGGGCTTGGCCACGGCGTCGGTCTTGAGATCCACGAGTCGCCGCGCTTATCGCGACATGCCAGCGACGAGCCACTGCTGGCCGGCAACATCGTCACCGTGGAGCCGGGGGTCTACCTGCCGGGGGTGCTCGGAGTACGGATCGAGGATCTGGTGGTGGTCACCGACGAGGGTGCGCGGCGACTCAGCCATTTCACCAAGGAGTTGCTGGTGGTGGACTGAGCCACGCGGTTGGCCGAAACCTCAGCCGGCGCCCGGCGGTACACGACGAAGCCGATCGCGCCGAGCGCGCAGACCGAGGGAATCAGGAACGACAGCGCGATCTGGTTGGCGCTCAGGTGCAGCGGCCCGTACTCGAAGATCGCCCACGCCGCGGCGCTCACCACGGCCGCGCCGATCGGGGCGCGGCCGCGCACCAGTGTCTCCCAGCTCAGCAGCGCGATCGCGAAGGGCAGCGGGTAGTAGACGAGGTCCCAGGGGTCGAGCATGCAGCGCGCGAGCAAGAGCAGGGCGAGCAGCGCGAGCGCGTTCTCACGCGGCATCCGCCGCCGCGCGGCGAGCCACGTCAGCGGCAGCCCGATCCAGACGATCAGCAAGTGGGCACGTCCCTGTAGCCAGGTTGGCGGCAGGCGGAACCCGTGGAGGATCTGGCCGCGCATTGCCGGCAGCCAGCGCCCTGGCGTGCCGAGGAACCACCAGATCTGCTGCGGGTAGAAGATCGTGCCGGCGTCGTTCACCGTGATCCTGTTGCTCGCAATCTTGACGCTGGCCGACGCGATCGCGATCGGCGCCAACAGCAGTCCGGCAACCCCGGCCGCGATCACCAGCCCGCGGATGCGCTGCGCCGGCAGCGCGACCAGCACCGGTCCGATCGCGACGAGGGCCCATGCCTTGTTGGCAATTGCGAGTCCGAGCAGGACTCCGGCCCAGTTGACGTTCCCGCGGAGCGCGGCGAGGACTGCGGCGACGCAGAGGACGGCGCCAAGAGCTTCTTCCGGGTGCCCGATCTTCAGCGCGTAATAGGTCAGCGGGTTGACGACGCAGACCGCCAGGGTGAACATGGCGGTCAGCCGGCCGCGACCCGCTGCGCGCAGCCGCGTGGCGATCCATGCGCCGAGCGCGGCCAGCGCGAGCACGCACGGGAGCGCCGCGAAGCGATAGACCAGCAGCTTGCTGCCGTGTGCGAGCGATGCGATCAGCGCGAAGGGTGCTCTCAGCTCGAGCGACGGCCCGTACGACGGCGCCGTCCTCAAGAACTGCAGGATGTGGCCGTGGAGTAGCGCCGCGAGCGGAATCGCCGCCTCGGTCGAGTAGTCGTTGAGCGTGACCTGCCAGGGCCGCCACCAGACCATCACGGTCGCGGCCGCGATCGCGATCGCGACGATCGCGGCGCGTTCCCAGCGCGGCTGACGCAGGCTGTCGGCGGCGCTATTAATCACTTGGCTGGAGGGATATCGAAGCCGCAAGTCGGCGCGGGAGCACGGCTCCGCGCCGCGCGCGACCCGCGCCTGGCCGGTAGATCGCGTGCAGCAGCAGAGCCACCGCGGGCAGGCAGACAAGGTCGAATACGGCGGAGCCGACGTCGGCACTTGCGTGCGACGGGAGCTCCTGGAATATGGCCCAGGTCGCGGCGGTCGCGACGAGACCATAGAAAGGCGGCCGGTGCAGTCGCAGTGACTCCCAGGCGATCAGCGCGACGATGAACGGAAGCGGGTAGTAGCCGTTGTTCCATGGATCGAGCGCGCAGCGCAACAGCAGCAGTGCGACAAGCAACAGCAACGCATCCACGGCGACGCCGGCACGCCGCCGTCGTGCTGCGAGCAGCGTCAGCGGCAGTGAGACCGCGACGATGAGCGGATGCGCGATGTCAGATATCCACGCGGGCGGGACGCGGTAGCCGACGAGGATCGCGCCGCCCGAGTCGCGCACGACGTGGCCCGCGGCGCCGAGGAACCACCAGAACTGCCAAGGTTGGAAGATCGTGCCGGACGTGGCAGCAACCGAGGCCGCCGCGCCCGACGCTTGGCCGGAATACTGGGCCGCGAACAGCGGTGCGTAGAACGCCGCCGCCACAGCGCCGGCGATCGCCAGGGCCTGCCGACGATTGGCCGGCAGCCCCAGCAGCACCGGACCGACTGCGAGCAGCGCCCACTCCTTGTTGACGATCGCGAGGCCGAGCAGCAGGCCGGCCCAGACCGGACGGCCGCGCTCCGCCGCCAGCACGGCGACGACGCACAGCACGGCGCCGAGCAGCTCCTCGGCGTGACCCTTCTCGCAGGCGTAGACGGTGATCGGATTCGCCGCGCACAGTCCGAGTGTGGTCCAGCGCGCGAGTCGGCTCGCCCCGGCTTCGCGCATCCGCGAGAACAGCCAGACCGCCAGCAGTGCAGCCGCGATCAGGCAGGGCAGCGCAACGACCACGAACCGCGCCTGCTCGCCGCCACCCCAGAGTGCTGGCAGCAGCGCGAACGGGGCACGCAGCTCGAGTGATCCGCCGTAGGCAGGCGCGAGTTGCAGGAAGCGCCACAGATGACCGCCGGCGAGCGCGTCATAGGCCGGCGTGACCTCTGTGTCGTAGTCGGTCCAGGCGAAGCCGTAAAGGCCGAGGTAGACCATCGTCCAGACGCCGATTCCGGCGAAGACGCACGCCAACCACTGCTTGCGGATGAAGCCGATCATGCTGCACCCCTAATATCGGCCGCGCGGGCGGGCACCAACAGGCCCATTTCGACTTGCGGCGACATCTCCTGCCCGCCGGACCGTCCGCCCGGTCGCGCCGCGGACTGCTGACCGCGCACCAATGCCCACCTTCCCGGTCTCGATCTGCATCCTCTCGCTGGTTCAGGCATCGGTCGTGCTGCTGGCGGCGCCGCGCAAGCTCGCGCGCCTGCACCGCTTGCGTTCCGGCTGGTGGGCGCTGGTGCCGGTCGGCTCGGTCATCGGCTTCGTGTTCGCCGTGCGAGCGCTCAACGGCGTCGCCGACGGACTCACCTACCTCGCGCTGATCGCTGTGCCGCCGTTGGCTGCGCTTGCCCTCGGCTGCCTGGTGCGTGGTGCCCGCCCGCTGCTGGCCGCCGGCGCCGTGCCTCTCTTCGCGCTCGCCTGGGCTGACCGTTCAGGCATCGCTGGTGAGGCCGCTGGCCTCGTTCTCGACGCTCTGTCGTGCGTCGCGCTCGGCGTGCTACTCGTCGCGGTCACGCCGCGACGGCTTGTCAAGCTCGCGATCATCGCGATGGCCGCGGCCGACGCCTGGCTCGTCATCAGCAACCTGCTTGCCGCACCGAACAACTCGCTCAACGCGGCCGCCCCGGCGGCCGACCTGCCGCAGCTACAGCGGGTTCTGTTCGGCTCCGCGGTGATGGGCTACGGCGACTTGTTCATCGCTGGCCTGCTCGGCGCGCTGCTCGCGTTCGAGCCACGGACGCAACGGCGCGCGACAGTGCTGGCGGGTACGCTCGCGCTGCTCTCCGACCTCTTGTTCTTCGTCGTGCACGAGTTGCCGGCGACGGTGCCGATCGCGCTGACGCTGATCGTGATTGAGATCGCCGCGCGGCGGTCGGGCTCCGAGCGGCCGAGCGTGCCCGGATAAAGGATGCGACCGCGGGTGACGGTCCCGCGATCGCGGCTCACAGCGTTGCAGCGCGACTATTGGTTTCGGATGTTCGCGTATTTGCCCTTTGTTAGGCATATCTACGCGAGATTGAGAGCCGGTTCGCGCCGTTGAGCGACGTCCAGCGCCTGCGGCTAGCGCGGGAAGTGCTCGTGCACCTCGAACTCCTCCATCTCGGGTGCACCGCCCTCGGGCATGCCGATCGCGGCGAGGCCCGGTCCGATGCGCTCCGACGCGAAGCGGTCGAAGTGCTCGCGCGACTCCCAAACGTCGATCACCTGCCAGCCACCGGGCACCGGCCCGGAGACATGGAAGACAAGCCCTACGGGCGGGTTGCCGTCGGGGTCGATCTCGGCGTTCAGCCGATCAATCTGCTCGGCGCTGACGCCGCCTATCGTCTGGCGAATTCCCACTGCCATGACTGCCCCCTCGGGTTTCGTTGTCGGCCGACTGTATGCGCCTTCGAGCGCAGCCGTCAAGTGTCTCGCGCGTAGACTGGCGCGACATGGCGATATCGACTAATCAGTTCAAGAACGGCAACCACATTGAGGTCGAGGGGGTCATTTTCAAGATCCTCGAGTTCCAGCACGTGAAGCCCGGCAAGGGTGGCGCGTTCGTGCGCACGAAGTTGCGGCGCGTCTCTGACGGCGCCGTGATCGACCGCACGTTTCGCGCCGGGGAGCGATTCCGCGCCGTGCGGACGGAGTCGCGGAAGATGCAGTTCCTCTACGCCGATGGTGCTGAAGCGCACTTCATGGACAGCTCGTCCTACGCGC
>DATAJI010000324.1:0-2632 GCA_036262195.1 Solirubrobacteraceae bacterium | reverse complement strand
CGAGACGCTCGTTTGCGCTGTCGAGCAGCGCGCCGCCGACCAGCAATGAGAGGTGGGGAACGCCTTCGGGCATCTACTTGACTGCCGACAGCCTACGCATACCGGGCCAGCGGCGCTAGCCGCGCTACAGAAAGGGCGCTCCGCTGACGATACGACCACGCGGTGAGCAGTTCGGGAGCCATCCGTCGCAGGGCGCTCGTGGCGTCCGCCGCCGCGCTCGCACTGCTCGCCGGCTGCGGTACCCCGGCCGTGATCAAGCCGTCCAAGAACCCGTTTCCGGGTTTTTCGCACGATATTCAGGCGGCGCGAAACGGCGCCAACGAGCTCCAGTCCGACGAGAACGCCGAGACCGGGCCGACACAGTAGGCGCTGCAGCGTCGCTCGCCAGTCAGGGCCGTCGAGCTGGGTAGAAAACTCGGACTCGCGTGGGTAGGGAACGCGCGATACTGGACCCGTGAACCTCGCCGCGCACCTGGAG
The DNA here is from genome assembly GCA_036262195.1 of Solirubrobacteraceae bacterium. Classification (GTDB taxonomy): domain Bacteria; phylum Actinomycetota; class Thermoleophilia; order Solirubrobacterales; family Solirubrobacteraceae; genus Palsa-513. Next base: position 2,154 of record DATAJI010000324.1, on the reverse strand, counting down.
CGCCCGGTCGGCCGCGGTCTTACTCCGCGCGCATCGCACACCGGCGCCGCCGGTGGCGCGCCGTGCGGGGATCTGGTGCGGATCTCGATCTCGCTCGACGGCCGCAAGGTCGCGGCCGCGGGTTTCGATGCGCACGGCTGCGGCGTTGCGATCGCCGCCGGTAGCGCCGCGGTCACGCTCGTCGAGGGCCTGCCACTGCTCGAGGCAGCGCGCATCGGCAGCACCGAGATCGCCCGCGAGCTCGGTGGTCTGTCGCCCGCGAAGCGCCATGGCGCCGACCTCGCAGCCGACGCGCTGCACCGCGCGCTCGGCCAGGCCGCACGAGCAGACGCGGCGCTCGAGCCGGCCGTTGGCCGGCGCCTCGTCGCGCTGAGCGGCGGGGTCGACAGCGCCGTCGCGGCGTTGCTCAGCGGTTCGCGGGCGGTCGGCGTGACGCTCGAGCTGTGGTCGGATCCGCAGACCGACGAGGAGCGCAGCTGCTGCTCGCCGCAGGCGGTGCGAAATGCGCGCGACCTCGCTCACCGCCTCGGCCTGCCGCACCTGTCGCTCGACTTGCGCGCCGAATTTCGCGCCGGAGTCGTCGAGCCGTGGCTCGCCGGCCACGCCGCCGGCCTGACGCCAAACCCCTGCGCGCGCTGCAACGGCGAGGTCCGGATCGACGCGATGCTCGAGCTCAGGGAGCGGCTCGGCGCGGCCGAACTGGTCACCGGCCACTACGCGCGCGTGCGCGACGGCCTTGTGCGCGTCGCCGCCGACCCGCACAAGGACCAGAGCTACTCGCTCGCCGCGCTGGACCCGGCCTCGCTCGCGCGGCTGCGCTTCCCGCTCGGTGAGCTGCGCAAGGAGGAGGTTCGCGAGCTCGCTCGCCGCCACCACCTGCCGGTCGCGGCGAAGCCGGACTCGCAAGATCTCTGCTTCCTGGCCGGCAGTGGCCGCGAGGCGTTCCTCGCGCGACACGGCGGCCTCGCCGAGCGCGACGGCGAGCTGCTCGACTTGGGCGGCAGCTCGATCGGCCACCATCGCGGCGCCCACAACTACACCGTCGGCCAGCGCCGCGGCATCGGCGTCGGCGGCGGGACGCCGCTTTACGTGATCGCGACCGACGCGGACCAGAACACCGTCACCGTCGGACCGCGTGGCGCGCTGGCGAGACGGACGGTGCCGCTCCGTGACACCGTCCTTCACCGGCCGACATTCGACCACGTGCGGCTTCGCTACCGCCAACAGCCGCTCCGCTGTTCAACGCTGCACGACGACGTGCTCGAGCTCGATGAGCCGGCCTACGGCGTCGCCCCGGGCCAGCTCGCCTGCCTAATGGATGGCGAGCTCGTGGTCGGGCACGCGACCATCGCCTGACGCGCGTGCCGCAGCACCGCGGGCGGCTGCTGGTCGAATCCCTCCCATAATCTCCTGGTCGGCGATGAAGTCCATGACCTCTGACGAGATACGCGAGCGCTACCTCGAATTCTTCGTGCAGCGCGGGCACCTGCGCGTACCGAGCTACTCGCTCGTGCCTTCGGACAACGATCCGTCGGCGCTACTGACCGTCGCCGGCATGCATCCGCTGAAGCCGTTCTTCCTTGGCGTCGAGCGGCCGCCGGCGGCGCGCGTGACGACTTGCCAGAAGGTGTTTCGCACGGTCGATCTCGATGTCGTCGGTAGCACTGCGCGCCACCTCACGTTCTTCGAGATGCTCGGGAACTTCTCGTTCGGCGACTACTTCAAGGAGCAGGCGATCGAGTACGCGTGGGAGCTCTCCCGCGACGGGTTCGGATTCCCCGCTGATCGCATCTGGATCACCGTCTTCCAGGGTGACGACGTGCTCGGGCTGGGGCCGGACGAGGAGGCGATCGCGGCCTGGCAGGCGGTTGGCGTCCCGCGCGAGCGGATTGTGCCCTGCAACCGCAAGGAGAACTTCTGGGAGGCCGGGCCGACCGGTCCCTGCGGCCCGTGCTCGGAGCTCTACCTCGATCGAGGTCTCGAATTCGGCTCCGCCGACGACCTGCCCGGCGGGGAGAACGAGCGCTTCCTCGAGTACTGGAACCTCGTGTTCATGACCTACAACCAGGAGCCGCACGACAAGCTGACGCCGCTGCCGGCGCGCAACATCGACACCGGGCTCGGACTGAACCGGATGGCGGTGATCCTCCAGGA
>DATAJI010000323.1:0-4441 GCA_036262195.1 Solirubrobacteraceae bacterium | reverse complement strand
CCCCGCCTTCGTCGGTTGCCGGCAGCGGTTGCTGCTCGTTGCGCTCGCGCAGGGCGCGCCAGACGAGCCAGATGAACCCAATGGCCGGAACCTTGAGCAGCAGAACCAGCCAGACATAGGTCCAAGTCATGCTGTGTATCGATGCTACTACCCGTCCAGCCGCGCCGCCAGCAGCGGCTAGCTCGACGCCTCACTACGTCGAGAAGGCGGTCATCCGCCGCAGATCGACAACCCGCTCATCGATCTCGTCCATTCGCAGGCGGGCGACGCGATCGGTTCCGAATTCCTGGACGTTGAAGGATGCGATGGCCGTGCCATAGGCCATTGCGCGGCGCAGCACGTTAGGCGTCAGCGGCTTGTCGCGGCTCTGGGCGGCGATGTAGCCGACGAAGCCACCGGCAAACGAATCGCCTGCACCAGTCGGATCGACGACGGTCTCGAGCGGAAACGCCGGAATCGAGAAGTAGCCGTCGGCTGTAATCAGCGCTGCGCCGTACTCGCCGAGCTTCGCAACGACTGCGCGACGACCGGGCGGCCCCCACGAGAGAACCTCGCGAGCAGCCCCGACGAGGCTCGGCTTGCTCGCGAGCTGGCGCAGCTCGGCGTCGTTGAGGATCAGACAGTCGACGGCGTTGATCGCCTCGATCAGCGAGTCGCGCGCGACATCGATCCACAGGTTCATCGAGTCGAGCGCCGCAAACCGCGTGTCCGGGCACTGCGCGCGCACGGCGCGCTGGAGGTCAGGCTGGATGTTGGCGAGAAACACGACGTCACTCGAGCGCGCCAGCGGCGAGAGCTTTGGCTCGAAGTGCTCGAACACGCCGAGCTGGGTGTCCAGTGTCTCGCGGGTGTTCAGATCCCAGCCGTACTCGCCGCGCCAGAAGAAAGTTCGCCCACCAGGGACGTGCTCGATGCCCGACACGTCGATCTTTCGACGCCGCAGCACATCGAGCTCGACCTCACCGAAATCGTCCCCGACCGGCCCGACAATCCGCACCTCGTCGAAGAACGACGCCGCCAGTGCGAAATGCACGGCGGCGCCACCGAGCATCCGCTCATGCTCCCCGAACGGGGTCTTGACTGCATCAAAGGCGATCGATCCGACGACGGTGACGGGCATTGAGCCGGTGAAGGCTAGCGCGAGCGACGTGCCGCGGTTGCGCAGGCCCTAAGCTGGAAGCGTGAAGGGATTCGAGGAGCTCGGCCTGTCCGAGCCCGTGCTCGCTGCTCTGCGTGAAGTCGGCTACGAGTCGCCAAGCCCGATTCAGGAGCAGGCGATCCCGCCACTGCTCGCCGGCCGCGACGTGATCGGACAGGCGCAGACCGGCACGGGCAAGACGGCGGCGTTCGGTCTGCCGATCATCGAGTACGTCGACCCGGCTCTCGAGGAGGTTCAGGCTCTCGTGCTCACGCCGACACGGGAGCTATGCATCCAAGTGACGCAAGCGATCCGCGCCTATGCCGCGACCCGAGGTATCGACGTCGTCGCGGTCTTCGGCGGCGCGCCGATCCGAAACCAGGAGGCGCAGCTCCGAGGTGGCGGGCAAATCGTCGTTGGCACGGTCGGTCGCGTGCTCGATCTTGTCTCGCGTGCGTCGCTCGTTCTCCACGATTGCCGCTTCGTAGTTCTCGACGAGGCCGACGAGATGCTCGACCTCGGTTTCCTCGACGACGTCGAGAAGATCCTCGCCGCAACGCCGTCAGGGCGCCAGACGGCGCTCTTCTCGGCCACGATGCCGCCGCCGATTCGCCGTCTTGCCGACCGCTACCTGTATGACCCGCTGGTCGTTGCGGTCGAGGCATCGACGCTGACGATCGACACGGTCGAGCAGTTCCAGCTGCCGGTCGAGACACGCGAGAAGGCCGCGAAGCTCGTTGAGGTGCTGGCCGCCGAGAAGCCTGACCAGGCGATCGTCTTCGTCCGCACCAAGGTCCGCTGCGACCAGCTGTTTCGCACGCTGCGCGACAAGGGCATGAACGTGCGCGCTCTGCACGGCGACCTCACGCAGGGCCAGCGCGACGGGGTGATGCTCGCGTTCAAGGCGGGCCGCGTACCGATCCTCGTGGCGACCGACGTCGCGGCTCGTGGCCTCGACATATCAACCGTTACTCACGTGATCAACTTTGACGTGCCGACCTCCCCCGACACCTACGTGCATCGCATCGGGCGTACGGGCCGCGTCGGTCGCTCGGGCCGCGCGATCACCTTCGTTGAGGATCGCCAGAAGCGCGAGCTCGAAGCGATCGAGCGCCATATCGGCACGACGATCGCGCCCTGGTCACCGGGAGCGAGCACGGTGCCGGCCAAGCTCGAGACGCGCCCGCGCCGCCATGAGAAGCCGCACGTGACGCGTCCGCCCGATGAGCCTCGCGCGCGCCTCATCGCGAGCGGCGGCCGAGCGGCGGGGATCGCCGTGTCGGACCTTGTGGCCGCTGTTACGCGGGCAACGGGGCTCGACGGCGAGGCCGTCAGCGATGTAACGGTGCTGGAGCGCTTCGCGCTTCTCAGCGTTCCGGCGCCGGAGGCGGACCTCGTGATCGCACGCGCCGAGGGCGTCGAGGTCTGCGGCCATCGCCTTGCGCTCGAGCGCGCCGGCGACTGAGAACGCGTTGGGCCAGTGCGTGGCGGGTGCGCCCACGCGCTATCTTGGCGTGGCTCGCCCCGAATGGGGGACTCTCTCCGCCGTGGGGCCCGTCCCCGCGAATGGGGGCCCTGAAACCCGATCAGAGGAGCAGCTGCGATGTCGGTCGCAAGAATGACCACCTCCGAGGGCGAGATTGTCCTCGAGCTCTTCGATGATGACGCCCCGAACACCGTCGAGAACTTCCGCAAGCTCGCCGACGACGGCTTCTACGACGGCCTGACCTTCCACCGCGTGATCCGCGGCTTCATGCTGCAGGCCGGCTGCCCCCAGGGCACCGGTACGGGCGGACCGGGCTACACCTTCGATGACGAGTTCAACGAGCACCGCGTCGTCCGCGGCGCGCTGGCGATGGCCAACGCCGGCCCGAACACCAACGGCTCGCAATTCTTCATCGTGACCGCCGACGAATGCTCCTGGCTCGACGGCAAGCACACGGTGTTCGGACGCGTCACCGACGGGATGGACGTCGTCGACACGATCGACGCGGTCGTGACCGACGGTCGGGATCGCCCGACGCCGCCGGTCGGGATCGAGAGCGTCACCGTCGTAGCGTCCTAGGACGCGACTGGCTGTGTCCGGACGAGCGACTGCCGAGGCGCGCGGCGGCGCGAGCGTTGACGGCACCGTCGAGGTGCGAAGCCCGGCCACTGGTGGGCATGTCGCGAACGTGCCCGCCACCACGGCGGAAGAGCTGGAGGGGCTTGCCGCGCGTGCTCGCGAGGCTCAGCCGGCGTGGGCGGAGCTTGGCGTCCTCGCCCGGTGCGAGGTCCTCACGCGGATGCGCGCCTGGCTCGCGGCGCAGTCTGGTCGCGTTGTCGAGACGCTGATCAACGAGACCGGCAAGACGCACGAGGACGCTCAGCTCGTTGAGCTCTCCTACTGTCTTGCCGCGCTCTCCTTCTGGGCCGGTGAGGCATCGAGCTACCTCACCGAGCAACGCTTCCTTGCGCGCACGCCGCTCGTGCTCGGTCGGCGGATCGTGACGCGCCATGTGCCGCGCGGCGTCGTGGGTGTGATCGGCCCGTGGAACTACCCGCTGATCAACTCCTTCGGCGACTGCATCCCCGCGCTCGCTGCCGGCAACAGCGTGATCCTCAAGCCGTCCGAGCTGACGCCGCTGACCTCGCTGCTGATCGCCGAGGGCCTCGCGGCCAGCGGCGTGCCGGAGGGGGTGTTTGGCCTCGCGATCGGTGGTGCAGAGACCGGTGGCATGCTCGTCGATCTCGTCGACTTCGTCATGTTCACCGGCTCGGCCGAGACCGGGCGCAAGGTCGCCGAGCGAGCTGCGCGCTTGCTGACTCCGTTCGCGCTCGAGCTCGGTGGCAAGGACGCGATGATCGTGCTCGATGGCGCGGACCTCGAGCGAGCGGCAAATGTCGCCGTCTACTACGCGATGACCAACGCGGGCCAGGCCTGCGTCTCGATCGAGCGCGTATACGCGGAGAACGCGATCTACGAGCCCTTCCTCGACAAGCTGACGCAGAAGGTGGCGGCGCTGCGCACCGGCCCGCCCGGCGGGCCCGGAACTGTCGATGTCGGGGCAATCACGACGGCGCGTCAACTCGACATCATCGAAGCTCACGTCGCCGATGCGCTGGCGAAGGGAGCACGCGCCGTTGTCGGGGGAAAGCGTGGGGGGTCGCCGGGTCGGTTCTTCGAGCCGACGCTGCTCGTTGACGTTGACCACACGATGGCTTGCATGACCGACGAGACATTTGGACCAACGCTGCCGCTGATGCGCGTCGCGGATGCCGAAGAGGCGATCGCGCGTGTCAACGACTCGCGCTACGGGCTTG
>DATAJI010000322.1:0-7550 GCA_036262195.1 Solirubrobacteraceae bacterium | reverse complement strand
CGACACGGGAGGCACGACGCGCCGTATCCCAGCGCAAAAGGAACGACAGCCCCAGTGGCCGCTTGCGTCTCACATCGCGGCGCCGGGTGCCCGCGCCGCGCTCCGCCGGCGCCGGTCCGACCGGTCGCGGGCGAGGCGGTTTGAGCTCGTGAACGGTGGCACCCTCGAGCAGGTCGGGGGGCTTTGGCGAGACTTGCATCTCGCTCTCCCTAACTCCCGTCCCGGTCGTTTGTTGCGCGCGTCCCGTCCCGGTCGTTTGTTGCGTGCGCTGAGACAAGCTGCTACCCCACTTCGTCACCCAATAGCCGCTCCGGCCGCGACTCTTGGATCGTCAGCCGCAGGCCGTCACCGAGCGCCACCTCTGGAGTCCAGCCGAGCAGCTCGCGAGCTAGAGCGATGTCGGGCCGGCGTTGCTTTGGATCATCGACCGGCAAAGCCTCGTGAACGATCGGCGAGCTGGAGCCCGTCACTTCGATCACCAGCTCGGCCAGCTCGAGCAGCGTGAACTCGTCCGGGTTGCCGATGTTGACCGGCGTGTGCTGCCCCGACTCGGCCAGCGCGATCAGCCCACGAATCAGATCGCTGACATAGCAGAACGATCGCGTCTGGAGGCCGTCACCAAACACGGTGAGCGGCCGGCTCCCGAGCGCCTGGCGCAAGAGGGTCGGGATGGCGCGACCGTCGTGGGCGCGCATCCGCGCACCATAGGTATTGAAGATTCTGACGATCGAAGTATCGACCCCTTGCTGACGGTGGTAGGCCATCGTCAGCGCCTCGGCGTAGCGCTTGGCCTCGTCGTAGACGCCGCGCGGGCCGATCGGGTTGACGTGGCCCCAGTAGCTCTCACGCTGCGGGTGCTCCTGGGGATCGCCGTAGATCTCGCTCGTCGACGCGAGCAAGAATCGCGCGCGGTGGGCCTTTGCGAGACCGAGTGTGTGATGCGTTCCGTAGGACCCGACTTTGAGCGTATGTAGCGGCAGCCGCAGGTAATCGATCGGCGATGCGGGCGAGGCCAGGTGGTAGACGAAATCGACCGGTTCTTCGACGTGGTAGGCATCGGTGATGTCGACGTTCAGATGAACAAACGAGGGATCGCGGATGTGCTCGATGTTGACGAGCGACCCTGTCTCGAGGTTGTCAACGCAGATCACGCGGTGCTCCCGGCGTAGCAGCTCATCGCAGAGGTGCGAGCCGAGGAAGCCGGCACCACCAGTTACCAAGCAGGTCGCCATCAATGAAGCCTAGTCGATGATCCGACGGCTAACAGGCCAAGCTTCCTGGCGCATATATCCTTGCCGCGGCGATGACAGCGACCGGAAAGCGCCCGGGCGGCACCAGGAGCGAGCGCGAGGTGAGCATCGCACCGGTGGTCGGAGCCGGTGACCGGCGGAGATTCACCGACTCGGGCATCGAGGTTCAGCCACTGTACCGCGCCGAGGACCTGCCCGATCCGTTCGAGCTCGGCGAACCGGGGGCTTTTCCCTTTACCCGCGGCGTGCACGAGCTTATGTATCGCGAGCAGCTGTGGACGATGCGCCAGTACGCCGGCTACGCCTCCGCCAAAGAGTCGAACAAACGCTACCGCTACCTCCTCGACCACGGCTCGACCGGTCTTTCAATGGCCTTCGACCTGCCGACTCAGCTCGGTCTCGATTCGGATGACAGGCGCTGCGCCGGCGAGGTTGGTAGGACCGGGGTCGCGATCGACACGATCGAGGACATGCGCACCGCGTTCGACGGCATCCCGCTGGGCGACGTGTCGACCTCGATGACGATCAACGCGCCGGCCGGCGTCCTGCTGTGTCTCTACGAGCTCGTGGCCGAGGAGCAGGGTACGCCGCCGTCGGCACTGCGTGGGACGACACAGAACGACATCCTCAAGGAGTACATCGCGCGAGGCAACTACATCTATCCGCCGGCGCCCTCGATGCGGCTGACGACGGACCTCTTCGCCTACTGCCACGAGCGGCTTCCGAGCTGGAACACGATCTCGATCTCCGGCTATCACTTCCGCGAGAAGGGCTGCTCTGCCGTACAGGAGGTTGCCTTCACGCTCGCGAACGCGATCGCCTACGTGCAAGCCGCGCTCGACGTCGGCCTCGCCGTCGACGAGTTCGCGCCGCGCCTGGCCTTCTTCTTCAACGGGCACAACAACGTATTCCAGGAGGTGGCGAAGTTCCGGGCTGCGCGCCGGATGTGGGCGGCGATCATGCGCGGACGCTTCGGAGCCCTCGATCCAGGCTCGCTGATGATGCGCTTCCACACCCAGACTGGCGGCGTGACACTGACCGCGCAGCAGCCGCTCAACAACATCGTTCGCGTTGCGCTGCAGGGTTTCGCCGCGGTCTGCGGCGGCACGCAATCACTGCACGCCAATGGCTACGACGAGGCGCTGGCACTGCCAAGCGAGCGGGCGGCGAAGATCGCGCTGCGCACGCAACAGGTGCTGGCCTACGAGTCGGGTGCAAGCGACACGGTTGACCCTTTCGCGGGCTCCTATTACGTCGAGTCGCTGACGAGCGAGATCGAGCGGCGCGCAACGTCGCTGATCGAGCGAATCGACGGACTCGGCGGGGCGGTGGCGGCGATCGGCTTCATGACCGGTGAGATCGACGAATCGGCCTGGAGCTATCAGGAGCGCTACCGGACCGAGCAGGACATCGTCGTCGGCGTCAATCGCTACGTCGAGGAAGATGAGAACGCCAGCGAAGAGATCCTGCGCGTCGATCCGCAGACCGAGCAGGTGCAGGTCGCGCGACTCGCGCAGGTCAAGGCGACGCGCGATCCGCAGGCCGTGGCCGAACGCCTGGCGCAGCTGCGCGAGGCGTGCGCCGGAGCTGGAAACGCGCTACCGGCGATCCGCGAGGCACTGCGCGCGCGCTGCTCGATCGGTGAAGTCTGCGGCGCGATGGCCGACGTCTTCGGCCACTACCGCCCAGGCGTCTGAGCCGCAGCGGGAGTCGGCCGGTGGACGTCGACACAGGGCTGCTTGCTAGACGGCCCGTTCTCGTACCCCTGGCGCACACAACTAAGATCTCCAGCGCGATGGAAAGCCACGCCCCGGACACCTACGCGGAGAAGCTTGCACAGCTCGAGGAGCTTCGTCGCGAGGCGGCACACGCCGAGGGACCCGCCGTCGAGAAGCAGCATGCAAAGGGCAAGTACACGGCGCGCGAGCGGATCCAGAAGCTGCTCGACCCGGGCTCCTTCCAGGAGCTCGACGGGTTTGTTCGACACCGGACCGCTGACTTCAACATGCTCGAAACGCGACCGCTCGCCGATGCGGTGATCACCGGGCACGGCACGATCGACAGCCGCCGCGTGTGCGTCTTCAGCCAAGACTTCACCGTGTTCGGCGGGTCGCTTGGCGAGGTGATGGGAGAGAAGATCTGCAAGATCATGGATCTCGCAGCGCGGATCGGCTGCCCCGTGATTGGCATCAACGACTCGGGCGGCGCGCGAATCCAGGAGGGCGTTGTGGCGCTCGGCGCCTACGGCGACGTCTTCTTCCGCAACGTCGCCTGCTCGGGCGTCATACCGCAGATCTCGCTCGTGATGGGTCCGTGCGCGGGCGGCGCCGTGTACTCCCCGGCGATAACGGACTTCATCTTCATGGTGAAGGAGACCTCGCACATGTTCATCACGGGCCCCGATGTGATCAAGACGGTCACCGGCGAGGAGGTTGGCTTCGAGGAGCTCGGCGGAGCGATGACCCACAACACGAAGTCCGGCGTCGCACACTTTGCGACCGAGGATGAGGACCACTGCCTCGAGGAGGCGCGGTACCTGCTGTCGTTCCTGCCACAGAACAACCTCGACTCCCCCCCAACTGTCGAGTCGACCGACGATCCGCTGCGCATGGATCTCGGGCTCGACAGCATCGTTCCCGACAGTCCGAACAAGCCCTACGACATGCGTGGGGTGATCCGCCTGATCGCCGACGAAGGCGAGTTCCTCGAGGTTCACGAGCACTATGCGCGCAACATCGTGTGCGGCTTCTCACGGCTCGACGGAATTTCGGTCGGCGTTGTCGGCAACCAGCCGGCGGCGCTCGCCGGCGTGCTCGACATCGACGCCTCGGCGAAGGCCGCGCGGTTCGTCCGCACGTGCGACGCCTTCAACATTCCGATCATCACCTTCACCGACGTGCCCGGGTTCCTGCCAGGGACGGCGCAGGAATGGGGTGGGATCATCCGCCACGGCGCCACGCTGCTGTACGCGTTCGCCGAGGCGACCGTGCCGAAGATCACGGTGATCACGCGCAAGGCTTATGGCGGGGCTTACGACGTCATGTCCTCGAAACATTTGCGGTCGGATTTCAATTTCGCTTGGCCGACGGCGGAGGTGGCCGTGATGGGCCCAGAAGGGGCCGCCAACATCATCTACCGGCGCCACCTCGCAGGCCATGACGCGCCGGCCGAGCGTCGCCAGGAGCTGATGGACGACTACCGGGCTCGCTTCGCCAACCCGTACGTGGCCGCCGGACGCGGCTACATCGACGACGTGATTATCCCGCACGAGACGCGGCCGAAGCTGATCACCGCGCTGCACGCGCTCGCGACGAAGCGCGAGCCGGGGCCGAAGCGCAAGCACGGGAACATCCCGCTCTAAGGAACCGTGCAGGTGGGAGATGATGCAGGCGTGGCCGCGCACTTGCACGCTGGGGGCTGGGATGTGCGACCGGTTGCGGGGGCCTCGCCGGAGGAAGGCGCGGCGATCGTCGCGGCGCTGGAAAGGTTCTTTCGCGATACCGCGCCGCCCGCCGGCCTCGGGGCAAAGCGGAGCGAGAGTAGGTGGCTTCAGGCGGCCCGGTTGGAGGCCGTCAGGGGCGAGTCGCGTGCCCCGAACGGGTGGCGCGGGACGGCCTGGCACTAATTAGTCGAAAGCGGAGCGCCTTTCAGTAGTATTCCTTTTATGGCGCGAGGATCGCTTGCCGACCCCGAGGTGTACGAAAACGTTCCGGGACACGTGATCCCGATCATCGCGCGCGAGTTCGATGACTTCGACACGGAGGCGGGCGCGTTCCTCGCGGGCGATGTTCCTGAGAGCGAGTTCATCGGTTTCCGGCTGAAGCAGGGCGTGTACGGCCAGCGGCAGGCCGAGCGTCAGATGATCCGCGTCAAGCTGCCGTTCGGCGGCATCAACCCTGAACAGCTCGACGCGTTCGCCGACGCCGTCGAGCGCTACGTGCCGCTACGCAAGGGCCATCTGACTACGCGGCAGAACGTGCAGTTGCACCATGTGCCCCTCACCGACGCGGCGAAGCTGATCCGTGAGATCTCGGCGACGGGCCTGTCCTCGCGCGAAGGCTGCGGGAACACCGTGCGTAACGTGACCGGCGACCCCTGGGCCGGAGTCTGCGAGCACGAGTTGTTTGACCCGACACCGTATGTCGGTGCCTACGTGCGCTACTTCGTGCGCAACGAGGTCTGCCAGCTGATGCCGCGCAAGTACAAGACCGCGTTCTCGGCGACCGATGAGGACCGCGCGATCACCGGCATCCACGATGGCGGCTTCATCCCGCGCATCAAAGATGGGCGGCGCGGCTTCGAGATCAGGATTGGCGGCGGCACCTCGATCATGCCGCGGGTCGCACCGACGCTCTATGAGTTCGTCGGCGCCGACGACGGCGAGTATCTGAAGGTGACCGAGGCGGCGCTGCGGATCTTCAACCGCCAGGACGACCTGCGAGCCAACCGCGCTCGGGCGCGGATCAAGGTGCTCGTTGACCGGGTTGGCGTCGACGCGTTCCGCGAAATGATCGAAGAGGAGCTGCGCGGCGACTGGGTCGCCGAGCGCGACTTCTCGCCGCAGCTTTTCATTTTCGATGAGGAGCAGGCGGCTCCGAAGGCGCCGCAGACGGTGGCGTCGCCCAACGGCGACACAGCGGACTTTGAGCGGTTCGTCCTCGCAAACGTCCAGAAGCAGCGGCAGTCTGGCTACTCCACGGTGGAAGTCAAGATTCCGCGTGGAGACCTGACGCCGGAGCAGTTCCGCGGGCTCGCGCAGATCATGCGCGACTTCAGCGGCGGCTTTGCGAGGACGACGATCCAGCAGAACCTGGTGCTGCGCTGGGTGCGCGACGAGTCGCTGTACGGCGTATGGCTGGCGCTTGGCGAGCTCGAGCTCGACGGGATCGGCCCGCGGACTGTCGCCGACATCGTCAGCTGCCCAGGCACAGACAGCTGCAAGCTCGGCATCACGAGCTCGATGGGACTCAATCGGGCGGTCAGCGAGCGGATCGCGGAGATGGCGATCGACGACCCGCTGACCGCACGGATCCACGTCAAGATGAGCGGCTGCCCAAACGGCTGCGGCCAGCACCACGTCGCCAGCATCGGCTTCTACGGCGCCGCGATCAAGGTTGGTGAGCGGAGCGTGCCGGCCTACATCCCGCACCTCGCTGGAAACTACGAGGGCGGCAGCGTCGTCATGGGACATCGGCTGAAGGCACGGCTGCCGGCTAAGCGCGTGCCGGAAGCCGTCGAACGCTGGATACGCCACTACGAGCGCACGCGCGACAACGGCGAGGAGTTCAACGCCTTCGTCGATCGTGTCGGCACCGCTCAGTTCGAGGAGCTCGTCAAGGATCTAGCGTTGCCGCCCCAGTTCAGCCTCCAGTCGATGAACAACTTCATCGACTGGAGTCGCTCAGAGCCGTTCGAGGTCGTTCGCGGGGAGGGTGAATGCGCGGTCTAGCCACAGCGCCGGCGCCGCCGGACCTCGAGAGCCACGATGCCCAGGGCGTGCTGAGCTACATGCTCGAGCGCTACCATCCGCGGCTCGCGCTCGCCTGCTCTTTCCAGAAGGAGGAGGCGGTGCTGATCGACATGCTGCTCAAGCTCGAGCCGGCGGCGCGCGTGTTTACGATTGACACTGGAGCACTGTTCCCCGAGACCTATCAGGCGTGGCGTGACCTGGAGAACCACTACGGCATCCGCGTCGAGGTGTTCGACGCGCAAGACCCGACTGGCCTGCCGTGGAACGCGAGCAACTGCTGCTCGGTGCGCAAGGTCGCGGCGCTCGACAGTGCGCTCGACGACCTCGACGGCTGGATCACCGGGCTACGACGCGAACAGGCGGCGACGCGAACGGCCGCAGGCAAGATCGAGTTCGACACGCGCCGGGGTGTCTGGAAGGCGAACCCGCTCGCGGACTGGAGCGAGCAGGCGGTCTGGGACTACATCGCTCGCCACGGCGTCCCGTACAACTCGTTGCATGACCGTGGCTACGCCTCGATCGGCTGCAGCCCGTGCACGCAGCCCGGCAGCGGCCGCGAGGGTCGCTGGGCCGGCAGCGACAAGGTCGAGTGCGGCCTCCACCTGGACGCCTGAGTAGATGTTCCGTGAGCAACTTCGACCGCGCCCCAAGGGCGGTCGCGGGTCGATGAGCGCCGCGACGCGCCTAACTCATTTGCGTGCGTTGGAGTCGGAGGCTGTGCATGTGATGCGTGAGGTTGTGGCGACGTTTGAGCGGCCGGTGTTGTTGTTCAGTGGTGGCAAGGACTCGATCGTGTTGTTGCGTTTGGCGGAGAAAGCGTTTCGCCCAGC